>NZ_JAGQBM010000079.1:0-12023 GCF_024345635.1 Cyanobium sp. Lug-B | reverse complement strand
CGGCCTGGAGGGCGGCCTGGCGCTGCTGCAGCTCCAGCAGGCCCGGCCGGGCCTCCTCCAGGCTCCGGCCCAGCTCGGCTTCACGGCGGCGGCTGGCCAGCAGGCTCTCCCCCAGCTCCAGCAGCCGCTGGCGCAGCGGCTCGGCCTCGTCGCCGTCGCCGCTGCGGCCGAAGCCCAGCTGGCCCGAGCGCTGCTGCAGGCTGCCGCCGGTCATGGCGCCGCTCTTCTCCAGCAGCTCTCCTTCCAGCGTCACGGCCCGGCAGCGGCCCAGTTCCCGGCGGGCGTCGGCGAGGGTGGCGAACACCAGCGTGTCGCCGAAGACGTAGCGGAACACGTCGGTGTAGACGGGCTCGTGGCGGATCAGATCCACCGCCCGCCCCACCAGCCCGCCGGCCCCGCCACCGCCGCCGGCGGTTCCCCGCTGCAGGGCCGCCCCCCCCGAGCCGCCGCCACTGCCCCCCCGGATGCGGTTGAGGGGCAGGAAGGTGAGGCGACCGGCGCGGCGGCTCTTGAGCAGCTCGATCGCCCGGGCGGCGATGCGGTCGTCCTCGACCACCACCTGGGCCAGGCGCCCCCCCGCCGCCACCTCCAGGGCCACCCGCAGCCGCTCCTCCACCTCGCCCAGCTGGGCGACCGAGCCGTGGATCCCCTCCAGCCCCGCCTCCAGCAGCAGGCGCAGGGCGCCGGTGCCGCGGCTCTCCTGCAGGGTCTCGCGGCGGCTGTCGAGGCGGGCGATCTCCCGCTCCAGGCTGGTCTGCTCCTGCTCCAGCCGCGCCCGGGTGCGCTGCTGCAGGGCCAGGGCCTCGGCCAGCTCCCGGGCCTGCCCCTGGCGTTCCTCCAGGGCGGCCCGCAGGGCCTGCTCCTGGCCGCCCAGGGCCTCCAGGGCGGCGGCGGCCTCCGCGTGGGCCGCGTCCTCCTGGAGTTCCTCGCCGCCGAGTTCCTCGAGCCGTTCGCCCGCCTGCCGCAGCCGTTCCTCCAGCTGCTGGCGTTCGGCCAGCAGGGGGGCGAGCCGTTCCTGCAGCTCCTGGCGCCGGCGGCTGCGTTCCTGCTGCTCCTCCAGCCAGCTGCCGGAACGTCCGGCCACCTCCCCGAGGCGGCGCCGGGAGAGCTCCACTGCGGCTTCGGCGTCCCGGCAGAGGGCCTCGGCGCGGTCGATGGCGCCGTCGTCGTCCCCCGCGCCAAGCTCCTGCTGCTGCCGGCGCAGTTCCCCCTGGTCCTGCTGCAGCTGCTGGCGGCGGCGCTGCAGCTCCTCGGCCTGCTGGCCGTGCTGCTCCGCCTGGCGGGCCAGCTCACGGCCGCTGCTCTCGAGGCCGGCCAGTTCGGCCTGCACCGCCAGCAGCTGGTCCTCGCCCAGGGTCTTCACCTCCGCCTGCAGCTGCTCGAGGGCGGCGGCGGCGGCGACCACCTCGGCCTCGCCGGCGGCGATCGCCTGCCGCTCCTCCTCCTGCTGGTGGTCGAGGCGCTCCAGGCGGCCCGCGAGGGCCAGGCCATGGGCGCGGGCCTCCTCCCAGGCCAGCACCTGCTCCTGCAGGCGCCCCTGGTGCAGGCGCTCCCGCAGCTCCTGGTAGGTGCGGGCCTTGGCGCAGTCGCGTTCGAGCTTCTGGCGGGCGGCCAGCAGTTCCTGCTCGACGATGCGGCAGCGCTCCTGCCGTTCGACCACTTCATCGAGCTTGGCCCGGCTCTGCTCGATGCGGGAGTCGAACAGGGCGACGCCGGCCAGCTCGTCGATGATGCCGCGCCGATCGCGGGCGCTCATCGAGACGATGCGGGTGACGTCGCCCTGCATGACGACGTTGCTGCCCTCCGGGTCGACCCGCAGGCGCCGCAGCTGGGTCTGCAGCTGTTGCAGGTTGCAGGGCACCCCATCGGCGCTGAAGCTGCTGCTGTAGGTGCCGCCGGGGGCCACCCGCAGCCGCCGGGTGACGCTCCATTGCCGCTGGCCCCGCCGCAGCCAGGGGCCCTGCTCGGGGACGTCCAGCCCCTCCTCAGCCGCATCCGGCTGCCAGTCGCCCAGGTCGAAGCGCACGGTGACGCTGGTTTCGGCGGCCTTCCCCTCCCGCAGCACGGCGCTGTTGATCAGATCAGGCAGCCGCTCGGCCCGCATGCCGCGGCTGGTGGCCAGGCCGAGGCAGAAGAGCACCGCATCGAGGATGTTGCTCTTGCCGGACCCGTTCGGCCCCGTCACCACCGTGAACCCCTCCTCCAGCGGGATGGTCATCGACCCGCCGAAGGACTTGAAGTGCGTGAGCTCGACTTGATTGATGTGAACCAATTGGCTCATGCATCAAGCTGCTGCACCCTAGCCGAGGTACTGACGAACTCAAGTCGCCCTCTCTACGGTGAAGCCACAACGGCATCACCACCTGATTCCCCATGGAAACGGACACCTCCCATCCCCCCGCGGAGCCGGCCCGGATGGCGGCTCCTGAGCCCGCTGGGTCCGGTGATTCCCAGCAGGTGCAGAACCAGTTCCGGGAACGCTTCGAGAGCCTGCTGCCCAGCATTCAGAAGGAGTGGCCCGAGGTGGCCCGCCATACCCTGGAGGCCACCCGGGGCAGCTTCGACCACGTGGTGGAGGTGATCAGCCGCCAGAGCGGGGTCACCAGTGCCGGCGTCAAGCAGCAACTGCTGGATCTGGTCAACGTCACCGGCGAGCAGGCGGGCCACGTGGTGGATGCGCTGCGGCCCCTGGAGGAGCAGCTCGAGCACCTGCTTGATGACCTCAACACCACCCTGCGGCCCCGGATCGAGAAGCCGGTGCGGGAGCGGCCCCTGATGGCCCTCGGCATCGCCGCCGGCGTGGGCGTGCTGGTGGGACTGCTGCTCTCCTCGGGTCGGCGTTCGGCATGACCGGTCCGAACTTCAGCCGGGTCACGGCCCTGATCACCTCGGTGATGGACCTGCACGTCCGCATCGCCCTGCAGGAGGCCGATAAGGAAAAGCGGCGCCTGGTGGGCGGCGGGGTGATGCTGGGCCTGGGCCTCACCCTGATGACCCTGGCGCTGGTGGCGGCGGAGCTGGTGCTGCTGCTCTGGATCCGCGAGGCCTTCCGACTCAGCTGGCTGCAGGCCGCGGTGGCCGTGGCCACCATCGACCTGGTGCTGGCCGGAATCAGCCTGCGCATCGGCGGCCAGATGCTCAAGGGCCCCTACCTGCCGGAGACCACCGCCGGGCTGATGCGCACCACCCGGGCGATCACCGGCAAGTTCTGAGGTCTGCCATGTTCAGAAGCCCATCTCCAGCCGCAGGCTGCGCAGGGTGCCCCGGTCGGAGCGGGCGGTGTCGGACACCTCCAGGGTCCAGGTGCCGCTGGGGTCCTTGCCCTTCAACGCCGCCAGGGCGGGGGCATTCACCGCGTCGTAGGTGACCTTGAGGTTGTCGGTGCCGCCGCCGGAGCGGTCGTGCAGCACCACCGGGGTGGCCCCCAGGGCCGCCGGCGGCAGCAGCCGCACCACCAGATCGCCGATGTAGGTGTGGTCGAGATCCACCGCCACCCGGATCGACTGCAGCGGGCCCGGGGCGGCCACCGGCACGGTGAGGGTGGCGGTCTGGAAGTCGTTGATGGGCACGTCCTGCACCGCCTGGAACACCAGGGCCGCCGCCGGCTGGGGCGGGCGGGCCAGCTCCACCGCCCGGCGGGCACTCACCCGCCCGTAGCCGTAGAAGGGGCTGCGGCCGCTGGCGTCGTAGTTGCCGCCCGTGGGGTCGATGCGGACGCAGGCCTGGCGCAGGATGTCCCGCACCTGGTCCCAGCGCAGGGCCGGATTGCGGGCCAGCACCAGGGCCGCCACCCCGGCCACGCCGGGGCAGGCGCTGGAGGTGCCGCCGAAGGAATTGGTGTAGTGGCCCGCCTGGTCGCCCTTCTGGGGGCTGCCCTGGTTGTAGCCCGCCACCCCGGAGCGGTCGGTGGTCCAGATGCCGGGCGTCAGGGCGGGGCGGCCGTCGCTGCTGGGGAAGCTGCACCACACGGCCCGGCCGAAGTCGCTGTAGGCGCTCCGTCTGGACTGGTCGTTGCAGGCCGCCACGGCGATCACCCTGCCGTAGCTGGCATAGCCGTCGTTGTCGACGCTCTCGTTGCCGTTGCCGGCCGCGAACAGGACCACGCAGCCCTTGCCGCCGCGGCCCTGGGCGGTGGCGAAGTCGATCGCCAGCCGGGTGGAATCCGGCAGGGGCACCACCTGGCGGTGGGCCGGGTCGTTGGGGTCCCACCAGGCCCCGTCCGGCGGGCCCCAGCTGCAGGAGATCACATCGGCGCCGTTGCGGGCCGCCCAGACGAAGGCGTCGGCCTCCGCCTGGGAGCCCAGGCCGGAGGCCAGCCGGATCGGGATCAGCCGGGCGCCGGGGGCGACGCCTGTGGCGCCGAACTGGCCGTTGGCGCAGGCCACACCGGCACAGGCCGTGCCGTGGTCGTCGCCGCGGCCGGGGCGGGGGTCGCCGCTCTGGCGGGTCACATCCCGCGGGGCGACGATCTTGCCGGAGGAGCGGAATTCCTCGTGGTCCAGGTCGAAGCCGTCGTCCACCACCGCGATGATCGTCCCGGTGCCGTCGCTGAGGGCCCAGGCCGCCTCCACCTCGGCGTGGGCATCGACGAGCCGGCCGTTGACGGCGGTGGCTTTGAGATGCCACTCGGGCGGGAAGGCCTGGCGGCGCTGGCGGCTGGGACTCACCAGTTCCGGGTGGCACAGGGCGACGCTCTCCTCCGCCAGCAGGGTCTCGGCGATGTCGAACACCGCCAGCCCGCTGTTGCCTGGAGCCGCCACGAAGTAGGCGTTGCGGGCATAGCTGAGGCCACGCTTGATGGTGAGGCCCAGGCGCTGCAGCAGGCCCTCGCAGGCCTCGGTCTCCGCGTCGTCGTCGAACTTGACGAACAGATTCTCCGTATAGACCACGGGCCTGCCGTTGGCATCGACCAGAACGCGGCCGGCGAAGTCGATGCCGGGCTCCGCCTTGAGCAGGCTGCGGGCGGCATCGCGCAGGGCCCCATCGGCCTGGGGGAGCTTCGTGCCCAGCAGTTCGACCCCCGCCTCACGGAAGCGCGTGACGCTCTCGAACTGGGCGAGCAGACGATGGGCCTCGGCGCTGACCGGTGAGGCTTCAAAGGGTCGCTCCGGCATCACCGCCTGGCGATCGAGGGTGCGCACCACGAGGTGATTGTCGCTGACATCGAGGCCGTAGGGGGCCGCATCTTTGCCGCCATAGCGAACCTGAACCATCGCGCTGCCATCGCTGCGGCGATCACTCTCCGCGCATCAGCTGGCGAATTCAAGCCGCCGGAACAGGACGTGATCTGCCGTCACAGGCCGGTGGAATCTTCACCCTTCTTCAGAGCTGGGACCCGCTGGCGCTAATGGGCGCCTGGCTAGCGTCCGTTGGTCGCGGTGTGGGAGTCAGGCCATCACCAGCATGGGCCCCGCGACATCCTTCGACGCCTTCCCCCGGCGGATCCTCGTCGGCTCGCCAGAGGCCGTAGTCTTCGAGCAGAAACCGGGCTGGTACGCCCTGCACGGGGAGCCCCTGCCCAGGGCCGAGGGGCTGCTGACGTTTGAGCCCGAAGCCATCGCCGTGCTGCCCGGAGCCCCCGCCGGCCCCCTGGCCGCGGGCCAGTCGCTCAGCCCTGTGTATGCCCAGCCCGGCACAGGGGCCCTGGCCGTGCCCACCGGCCAGCTGTTCATTCGCTTCCGGCCCGGGGAGTCGGCGCAGGCCCACCGCGCCGCCCTGGAGCAGGCGGGCTGCCGCATCGTCGCGGTGCCCGACCATGCCCCCGAGGCCGCCTGGCTGCGGGCCCGCCATGGCGATCTGGCCGAGGCCCTGGGGTGCGTGGCGCGGCTGCGGCAGCTGGAGGGCGTCGCGAGCGTCGAGCCCCAGCTGCTGATGGCGCGGGGCCAGCGGTAGCCCCACGCCCACGCCAGGCCCGCCCGGGCGTCAGAGGCTCACCCCCATCGCCGCCAGGGCCGCCTCCTCCACCCACACCGACACCGAGCCCCCCGGGCAATGCCATTCCGCCCAGCCGTCGCCGTTGGTGGTGATCGGCGTCCGGATGTGGCCGGTCAGGTCGCGGAAGGTGGTGTGGCGCTTGCCCACCTCCATCCACTTGTGGCCGGCCGCCCCGTCGCTCATCAGCACCGCCAGGGCCCCGGGGTGGCCGGGGGTGCCCAGGCGCGTCCAGCCGATGGTGTTGACGTGGTCGAGGTAGTCGTACTGGGGGCCATAGGCGCAGTGGCCGCGGGCCAGCAGGAAACGGTCGATCAGGAAGCGGTGGCTGGGCAGCACGATCCAGTACTCCTGGCCGCCTTTCCTGTCGGTGTACTCGGCGCCGTAGTAGTCGGCATGGAAGATGCAGGGATAGCCCTGGTCGCGCAGCAGGATCACGGCGTAGGCGAGGGGTTTGAACCAGGCCTCCACCACCGATTCCAGGGCCTGCAGCGGCTGGGTGTCGTGGTTGTCCACCAGGGTCACCGCCAGCAGCGGCAGTTGCTGCATCAGGGTGCCGTCGAGCAGCCGGCGCATGTCGTAATTGCCCCCGCTGCGGCTGGCCTGGTGGAAGTTCATGTGCAGCGGCGCATCGAACAGGCTCATGTGGCCGCCGGTGTTGGCCGCATACCAGTGGAGGCTCTCGATGTTGTAGGTCCAGTACTCGCCCACCACGAACAGATCACGCTGGGCGTGGGTCTCCAGGTCGCTGATCCAGTCCAGGAAGAAATCGCTGGCGATGTGCTTGATCGCGTCGAGCCGGAAGCCATCCGCCCCCACGTGGTCGAGGCTCCAGCGGCCCCAGTGCTTCAGCTCACCGCGCACCTCCGGATGGTTCACGTTGAGGTCGCTGCCCATCAGGTAGTCGTAGTTGCCCTTCTCCAGATCGACGTTGCCCTCGAAGCCGGCCCCCTGGGTGCGCCACACGGCCCGGAAACCCGGATCGAGCGTGTTGTGATCCACCGCGTCGAAGTGGTACCAGTGCCACTGCATCGACGAATAGCGATCGCCGCGACCGTCGAAGCGGAAGCGGGTCCAGGCGCTGATCGTGCGTTCCTCCCCCAGGGGCCGGTTGCGGTCGGCGGGGTCGCAGGGCGTGGCCCGGTACTGCTCCTGCTCGTCGGCGTTCATCTTGTGGTTGAACACCACATCGGCATACACCTGCATCCCGGCGGCGTGGCAGGCCTCGATCGCCTCCAGATACTCCTGCTTGGTGCCGTACTTGGTGCGCACCGTGCCCTTCTGGTCGAATTCGCCCAGGTCGAACAGGTCGTAGGTGCCGTAGCCCACATCCCACACGCTTCCCCCCTTGCCCGCCGGCGGCAGCCACAGGGCGGTGATGCCCGCCCTGGCCAGGGCCGGCGCCTCCTGGCGCAGCCGCCGCCAGTGGCCGCCGTCGCCGTCGCTGTACCAGTGGAACCACTGCATCAGCGTGCCGTTGAACTCCGTCGGCGCCGCCAGCTTGCGGGCGCAGATCTCCGGTTCGTGGCAGGCCAGCCACTCCCGCATGAGGGCCATCGTGGCCTGGCCGGTGTCGAGGGCCGGATCCCTCTCCACGGCCAGCACGTCCTGCTTGAGCGCTTCAAAAAGTGAGGCCATGGGGGCTGGCGGCGGCGGAGGCAGGACCCACCGCTAGCAGTGCTGGAGGGGAGCTGCTGTGGCGCCCCTCAGCGGATGTCGTAGCGGAGCCAGCGGCAGTCGATGCCGCCGTTGCTCACGGGCACCCGCCGGCTGGCCTTCATGCGCAGGGCCCCCGTGAGCGCGGGGTTGCCGCTCAGCAGCCACAGGGTCCAGCCGCTGCAGCGCTCCTTCACCATCCGCCCCAGGTCGCCATAGACCGCCTCCAGGTCGTCGTCACCGCCGAGCCGCTCGCCATAGGGCGGGTTGCACACCAGCACCCCGGGCGTTCCGGGGGGATGGAAATCGCGAAAGTCCCCCTCCTGCAGGTCGACCCAGTCGGCCACCCCGGCCGCCGCCGCGTTGCTGCGGGCCATGGCCAGCACCGCCGGATCCCGCTCCATGCCCACGACGGCCGCCAGGGGCGCCCCTTCGGGGAGGCTGGTGCGGGCCAGGTCCTGGGCGGCCTGCCGCTCCCGCTGCCAGAGGGCGGCATCGAAATCGGGCCAGCGCTCCAGGCTGAAGCTGCGCTCCAGGCCGGGGGCACGGCCGAGGGCCCCGCAGGCGGCCTCGATCAGCAGGGTGCCGGAGCCGCAGAAGGGATCGGCCAGGGGCACGCTCCCGTCCCAGCCGGTGTGGGCGATCAGGCCGGCGGCCAGGTTCTCCTTGAGGGGGGCCAGGCCCATGGCGGCCCGGTAGCCGCGCCGGTGCAGGCTGGCGCCGCCGCCATCGAGGCTCAGCACCGCCTCGGGGCCGCTGCCGCCGGGCCGGCCGGGGCTGAGGTGCAGGTGCAGCACCAGGTCGGGATCGTCCAGGTCCACCGAGGAGCGCGATCCCCACACCTGGCGCTGGCGGTCGACCAGGGCGTTCTTGACCTGCAGGGCGCTGTAGTGGCTGTGGGTGAGACCCGGCACGCTGCCGCTGGCCTCCACCCGGAAGCTCAGCTGGGGCGGCAGCCAGCGCTCCCAGTCGGCGGCGTGCTGCACGCCGTCGTAGAGCTCCTCGCGGCCGCGGCAGGGGAAGCGCGCCAGCTGGCGCAGGAAGCGGAATGGCAGCCGGGCCTGCAGGTGCAGGCGGTAGAAGGTGGCCGCATCGGCCCGCAGGCCCACGGCGCGCCGCAGGGGGCGCACCTCATGGGCGCCCAGGGCCGTCAGTTCCGCCGCCGCCGGCTCCTCCAGCCCCGGGGGCACCACGGCAATGACGTCGAAGCGGGAGGGGCTGGCCATCGCCCCATGCTGCTGGCTGGCGGTCCCCCTGTACGGGGATGCCCACCGCCTGTGGCCGCGGCTGCGCCGGCAGGGAGGTGGCAGGATGGGAAGGCTCGTCTTCGGACGAACTAGGTGGTCCACACCAGTGTCTCGGACAGCGGTTCGATTCCGCTCAGCTCCATTCCCCCGACCCACCGCCCCGCCGGCGGTGCGTCGTCCCGGGGCTGCAATGGTTTCGACGGGGCATGAGGAGGGTGACTGAAGCCTGCTCGGTCAGAGCGAACCCGTAACAGCGAACAACATCGTTCGTTTCTCCCGTCAAGCCGCCCCTGTGGCTGCCTGACACTCTTAACGGAGACGGGGTGAGGTCAGCCTTGTCACCCAAATGACCCATGGGGCCTGGAAGGGCCCTTCCCATCATCCGAAGGATCCTCCCGGCGGCTCGGTCCTGGCGCGCTCCACGATCAGGCGGGGGAAGGGCAGGCTGATGCCCAGCTCCCGGAACCGTTCGATGGCCGCCGCCATCACGGCGCTGCAGATCATCCGGTTGGCGAAGGGGCTGTGGATCCAGAACTTCAGCACGTAATCGCCGCCGCGGTCCCCCACCCCCTGGACGTAGGCCTTCGGGGGCGGATGGCTCTCCACGCCGGGCACCCCGGCGGCGATCACCTCCAGCAGGGCCAGGATCGTGGTGGCGGGCTGGCCGGCATCCACGCAGATGGCGATCTGGGTGAGGAAGCGGGTGCGGCCGACGCTGAATTCCACCGTGCTGGAGTTGAAGAAGGTCTGGTTGGGAATCACCAGCTCGGCGTTGTCACGGTCGCGCCAGAGCCGCGTGGCCCGCAGGCCGAGACGGCGCACCTCGCAGAAGTCGCCATCGAGGGCGATGATGTCGCCCGGCCGCAGGGAGCCTTCGAACAGCAGCCACAGGCCGCTGACGAAGTTGCCGAACACCTCCTTGACGCCGAAGCCGAGGCCCACCGACAGCCCCCCGGCGATGGCCAGCAGGGCGGTGCTGTTGAAGCCGATCGTTTCCAGCAGGGCCACGGTTCCGAGGCTGATCACCGCATAGCGCACCATCAGGCCGATGGCGCGCGCACTGACCCGCTCCAGGGCAAAGCACCGCTTCAGCAGCCAGGCCACCCCCAGCGACGGCGGCCCTGAGGCGACCAGCAGCAGGTAGAGCACCACCACCAGCCGCGTCACGTCGCCCACATTCACGTTCGCGCCCATCCAGCGGCCCAGGGGGATCAGGGCCAGTTCGGCGCGGGTGTCCAGCTCTTCGATCAGCGCCCACAGCAGTCCGCCGAACAGGAACGGCCGGATCAGCAGATGGCGCAGCGGCTGGATCTGATCCTCGGGAAGCCAGCGCTCGGCCCGACGCAGCACCAGCTCCGACACCTGCAGGCCGGCCACGACGGCGATCAGCAGGATGGCCAGGGCCGTTGGCTGGCGCGCGATGGCCAGCAGCCCCCAGCCGAGGGCGGCCAGCGCGGCGGTGGCGCCGAGTTCGAAGGCCCCTGGCCGGCCGGTCGGCCCGAAACGGTGACCCGCCAGGCGACCCCCGGCCACGGCCAGGGCCACCAGGGCGAGCTGGAGCAGGACCTGGGGCCGGCCCAGCATCGGCAGCCAGCCGACCATCTGGCCGAGCAGGTCGTTCATGGCCGGGGATCCAGGGCCTGGACTACGGCCCCGGTGGCTTCCGTCGCCGTGATCTCGCCGAAGGCCACCGCCGTCACGAGGCGACTGAGGGCACGGTCGCGCGGATCGCCGGCGGGCAGCAGCCGGGAGATGGCGTCACTGGCGTCGGCCTGCCGCACCGACCGCTGCATCGCCTTGAGCACCGGGGTGTGCAGCGCCGAGGGTGGGACGAAGCGATTGGTGGGCAGCATGTCCTGGTTGTCGCTGGTCAGGGTGCTCTGAATCCAGGGGTTCAGCGCAAACACGGCCAGGGCCTCCGCCACGTTCCGCTGCCGGGCCGTGGAGTCCCTGCCGAAGGCCAGCACCCGCAGCCGCGTGATCGGTGTGGGCGGCCCATAGGGTCCGGCGGGCAGGTCGCTCACACCGAGCGCGTTCCCCAGGCTGCCGCGCAGCCGGCTGAGGCTGCCGCTGTTGCAGGGGATCCAGTCCAGGCGCCGCTCCAGCAGACCCTGCACCAGCGCCTCCTGGTCGGGCTCGATGAAGACCTTCTGGTTGAAGTTGGCGGCCGAGAGCCAGGCCAGCCACCGCTGCAGCCCCTCCCGTTCACCGGCCGCCAGGGGGCGCCCGGCGGCGGCCGCGATGATCGCCCGATCCGCCCCCAGGGGACCCGTGCTCCAGAAGAGGCTGCGCGATTCCACCGCCAGCCCCACCCGCACCCCCCCGCGGGCCTCTCTGAGCAGGGCGTCGGTGCTGGCGGGGCTGGAGGCCAGCCGGGTGCGGTTGAAGCAGGCGAGCTGCGGTCGCCTCAGAATCGGCAGCCCCGCCAGACCCCGGGGCGGGATCGCCAGCCGCTGCAGGGAATCGGTGTCCACCTGGCGGCGTGCGGCCTGGGGCAGCTCCAGGCCCCGCGCCAGATCGGCCTCCACCAAGGCGTGGGCGGTGGAGCCCGCCACCAGCATCAGATCGGGGCCGAGACCGGCGGCCTGCCGGCGACGCACCTCCTCGAGGAAGGCGCTCTCCCGCAGGAGGTTGGTCTCGATCGCCACGCGGGGGTGCAGCTGGCGGAAAGCCGCCACGATTGCCTGGGCCTGCAGGACCTCCTCCTGAAGGATCGCCTTGGTCAACGGCTGGTCGCCTTCGACGCTGATGGCGAGATAGGCCGTTCCCCTCAGCTCCTCCGGAGCGGGGCCGCAGCCCGAAAGCAGGCTGAGCGGCAGCACCAGCCACAGGAGCCGGCGGGCGCCGTTCATGGCCGGCCGGGCTGCGTTCATGGCCTGCAGGGGCCGTGGCCCGGGGGACGCCGGCGCCGATCAGCTGTGCCGGTCATGGACCCGGGGCCCAAAGGATGACTCTAGGAGCCGCCCTCCAACCCACCCGTGCAGGTACGGGTGTGGGGCGTCGACCTTGCTAGGACGAGGGTCTCCTGTGCATGGCCGGCGATGAAACGCTTCCAGCTCCCCATCCTTCCGGCCCTTGCAGCGGTGGCCATCGGCCTGGCCCTCCCCGGCATCAGCCTGGCCCGGCCCAACCCCGGCGGGCTCGGCGGGCCGGCCTCCGGCGCGGGGGTGGCCCCCGGCGCCGGCTTCG
>NZ_JAGQBM010000078.1:0-12094 GCF_024345635.1 Cyanobium sp. Lug-B | reverse complement strand
AGCCCGCCCACACCCGGCCGGCGGACGCCGGTGCGATGGCGGCCGAAGGGCTGCTGGCGGCGGTGGGTGGCGGCGCCAGCCTCGAGCAGCTGAGCCTGGCCCTCGATCGCCCCATGGCCGAGCTGATGCCCCGGCTGCTGGAGCTGGAGCTGGCCGGGCGGCTGCGGGCCGAGGCGGGCCTCTGCTGGCGTCCCTGCTGAGACTGACGCCCCTGATTAGGCTCCCCCCATGGTTTCCCAGGCCGGCACCGTCCCGATCCCAGCCCCGATCCCCGCCTCCCCGGCGCCCGGGTCCGGGGCCCTGACGGTCACGGGATCGGAGCTGCTGGATTGGCGTCGCCGCCTGCTGGCCCGAGGCGGCGCCGCCTCCGACCTCGACTGGCTCCTGGATCTGGGCGGCGGGCTGCGCTGGAGCCAGCTGCAGTCGCTCTGGTGCCACCCGCAGGCCACCCTCCGGCTCGATCGCCCGCTGGAGGCGCTCGAAGCCCTCTGGCACCGGCACCGGTGCACCCACGAGCCCCTGCAGTACCTGGTGGGCCGTTGCCCCTGGCGCGACCTGGAACTGCCGGTGGCCCCCGGCGTGCTGATCCCCCGTCAGGAAACGGAGCTGATGGTGGATCTTGCCCTGGAGCTGCGACGAGAGGCCCCCACCATCTCCTGCTGGGCCGACCTGGGCACCGGCTCCGGCTGTCTGGCCATCGCCCTGGCCCGCAGCCTTCCCGCCAGCCGTGGTTTCGCCGTCGAGGTCAGCGCCGAGGCCCTCCCCCAGGCCAGGGCCAACCTCGGCCGCTGGGACCTCCAGGGCCAGGTTTCCCTGCTGGCGGGCGACTGGTGGCAGCCGTTGCAGCCCTGGTGGGGCGGGCTGGATCTGGTGCTGAGCAACCCCCCCTACATCCCCAGCGCCACCCTGGACGGGCTGGAGCCGGTTGTGCGGGATCACGAACCTCACCTGGCTCTTGACGGCGGCCCCGATGGGCTTCTGGCCATCCGGTCGATCGTGGCCGGTGCCGTGCAGGCCCTGGCCCCTGGCGGCCTGCTGCTGCTGGAGCACCACCACGACCAGAGCGAGGCGGTCGGCGAGCTGCTGCGGGCCGCCGGTCTGGAGCGCCCCGGGGTCCACCCCGACCTGGAGGGCCGGGCCCGTTTCGCCAGCGCCTGGAGGCCCGTGGCCCAATGAATGGTCCCGCCGATCTGGCCAGGCGTGTGGCGGCCGGGGAGGCCGTCCTGTTCCCCACCGACACCCTGCCGGCCCTGGCCTGCCGGCCAGAAGCGGCGTCCCTGATCTGGCGCCTCAAGCAGCGGCCCGCCGACAAGCCGCTGATCCTGATGGGGGCCGACCTGCCCCAGCTGATCGCGGTCCTCGCGGTGCCCTGGCAGGAGGCCTGGCTGGAGCAGGCCCGCTGCAGCTGGCCCGGGGCCGTCACCCTGGTGCTGCCGGTCACCGGCGCCCTCACCGACCATCTCCATCCCGGCGGCACCAGCCTCGGCCTGCGTGTCCCGGCCTGCGAGCCGGCGCGGGAGCTGATGCGCCTCACAGGCCCGCTGGCCACCACCAGCGCCAACCGCTCCGGCCAGCCCCCCGCCACCACGGCGGCGGAAGCGGCGCTCCAGTTCCCCGGGCTGGCCTTGCTGGAACCCCAGCCCTGGCCCCCGGGATCCGGCCAGGCCAGCACCGTCCTGGCCTGGCGGGGGGAGGAGCGCAGCGACGATCCCTGGGCGGTGCTCCGCGCCGGAGTCCTGCCGGCGCCCGGAGCGGGGGGGGCCTGATGCTGCCGCTGCTGCTGGTGGTGCTGCTGGGGGTGTCGCTCTGCCACTGGCTGCTGGTACCCCTGGTGCATCTGGCCACGCCTGTGTTCGAACTGGGTTGGCTGGGGTGGCTGCTGCTGGCCCTCAGCCTCTGGCTGTTCGCCGGCCTCTGATGGCCCCCTGCTGACGCGTCGCCTGCCAGCCGGCCGCCAGGGGCCGGCCGGCACCTAGCCTCCCCACCGACTCCCCGGCACCGCCCCTGCCCGCGGCCGTTCCCCTGTCCAGCGCCGATGGAGGCGTGCCCGACGCCCCATGACCCTTCCCCCCACCGGTGACCCCGGCCTGGCCGCCTTCGGCTCCAGCCTCACGGCCATCACCCTGGCCGAGCTGGGCGACAAGACCTTCTTCATGGCCCTGATCCTGGCGGCCCGCCATCGCCCCCGCTGGGTGTTCCTGGGGGCCTTCGCCGCCCTCACCCTGGTCACCCTGCTGTCCCTGGGCATGGGTTTCGGCCTCAGGGAGTGGCTGCCCCAGGCCGTCGTCCCCTGGCTGGCGGCGGTGCTGTTTCTGGGGTTCGGCGTGAAGCTCCTGGTCGATGCCTCCCGTCTTCCGGCCGACGCCGCGACGGAGGAGGCCAGCGAGGCCGAGGCGGCCATCGAGGCCGCCGAAAGCGACGGCAGTGTCCGGGGGCCGGGCGCCGTGATCTGGGAGGCCTTCGTGCTCGTGTTCCTGGCCGAGCTCGGGGATCGCACCCAGTTCGCCACCATCTTCCTGGCGGCGGCCCCGGCCTTCAGTTTCGCCGGTCTGCTGGCCGGCACGCTTCTGGGCCACGCCCTGGTCACCTGGCTGGCGGTGGGAGCGGGCCAGTGGATCGGCGGCCGGATCAGCGAGAAGGTCCTTTATCGCCTCAGCGGCGGCCTGTTCCTGGCCTTCGGCCTCCTGTCGATCCGGCAGGCGATCGGCTGAGTCCCCTCAGCGGGATGCCGGTTGCTGCAGGTCCCAGCGGAACAGACCCCGCAGGGTGGGTTGCTGGAACGGGCCCTCCTCCATCGTCGGGGTGAAATCCACCCTCTCGTTGACGGGAACGGTCAGGGGACGCTCCGGTGGACCGACGGAAGGCAGCCCCTGGCCCCCGGCCGCGGGTGATGGCCCGCCGGGATCCCCGTAGCGGGTGCGGATGCCGGGGCGGCCCAGAATCTCGGCACCGGAGCGGGCCGGCGACACCGGCGGTGGCGGCGGTGGCGGGCCCGGGGGGGCCTGGGCCAGGGCCCCTGGCAGGGTGATCAGTCCTGCCACCAGCCAGGTGTGGCACGCCATGGCCTCCCGTGCGCTGTGCTGGGCCGATGGTAAGGGCGGCGGCTGCGCCCATCCCCTGGCAAGCCGGCTAACGGATTTGAACCGATGGCCTTCGCTTTACAAAAGCGCTGCTCTACCACTGAGCTAAGCCGGCATGGGCCCTTGGGCCCTGGCCCAGCCTATCCCTGGGCCAGGGCCCAGAGCAGGAGCTGGGTGCGGCTGCGGCAGCCGGTCTTGGCCAGCAGATGGGACACGTGGCACTCCACCGTGCGTGGACTCAGCACTAGCTGGGCGGCGATGTGGCGGTTGCTGTCCCCCCGGCGCAGCAGGTCGAGCACCCGCTGCTCAGCCGGGGTGATGCCCACAGGAAAGGCGTCCGTCATGCCGTGCCGTCGTATTGCTGTTTCCATGGTTCCCCTGGCAGGCCGGGCGGGGGGCGTCCCGTCAGTCCGCAGGCGCGTCGCCGGAGGACGGAGTCCCCGGCGGCTCGGTGGCCGAGGGGTGGGTCGGCTCCCCGGCGCTGGCGTCGTCCTGGGGCAGGGCGGGGGGCTGGGCCATGCCCACGGCGGCGGCGGCCGCCACCAGGGCGGGCAGGGGCCGGGCCCGCTTGATCGGCAGGTTGGCCACCAGGGCGGTGACCCGGTCCTCGGTTTCGAGGCTCACGTCCCCTTCCTCCAGGTCGATCTCCACATACCGCTGCACCACCTCGAGGATCTCGCGACGCATCTGCTCGAGCAGCTCGGGATTGAGATCGCTGCGGTCGTGGGCCAGCACCAGCTGCAGCCGCTCCTTGGCCAGGGTTCCACTGGGCTTCTGGCGCCCCAGCAACCGTTGGAGGAAATCGAACAGCGTCATGGTGCTCAGAAGAGACCGGTGGTCTTGCGGATCTTGTTCATCAGCCGGGCGCGCAGGCCCCTGCGGACCTTGGAGGGATCCTCCAGGGGAACGTCCTCACCCCGCAGGCGCCGGGCGATGTTCTGGTAGGCCTTCGCGGCGGGGGAGCCGTTGCCGTTGAGGGTGAGCGGTTCCCCCCGGTTGGTGGACACGATCACCTGCTCGTCCTCCACCACCAGGCCCACCAGGGGCAGGGCCAGGATGTCGGTGACATCATCGACACCCAGCATCTCCTGGCTGGCCATCATCTTGGGCCGCACCCGGTTGAGCACCAGCTGCACCGGCGCCACGCCGCGGGTGTTGAGCAGGCCGATCACCCGGTCGGCATCCCGGACGGCCGACACCTCCGGGGTGGTGATGACGATCGCCTCGCGGGCTGCGGCGGCGGCGTTCTTGAAGCCGTCCTCGATCCCGGCCGGGCAGTCGATGAGCACGAAATCGGCCCGCTCCGCCACCATGGCGACGATGCGCTGCATGTCCTCGGGGGTCAGCCACTCGAGCATGCGGGGGTTGCCGGCGGGCAGCAGGGCCAGATTGGGCTCCTGCTTGTGTTTCACCAGGGCCTGCTCCAGCCGGCAGGTTTCGGCCAGCACCTCCTGGGCGGTGTAGACGATGCGGTTCTCCAGGCCCAGCAGCAGATCGAGGTTGCGCAGGCCGAAATCGGCATCGAGCACCACCGTGCGCTCCCCCAGCCGGGCCAGGGCGATCCCCAGGTTGGCGGTGAGGGTCGTCTTGCCGACGCCCCCCTTGCCGGAGCAGATGAGGATGATGCGGGCGGGGGCTGACGTCACGGCATCCACGGGCGTCGGGGCAGGCTAATCCCACCCGGCGGAACGGCTGTGCCAAGGCCCTGAACTGCCGCTAGAAAGGCCCATCCCCTCCACCTTGCGATGACCACTGCCCCCCACCGGCCCCAGCGGCTGCTGGTGATGCCCGACGACGGTGTGGATGCGGTGGTCGAGCTGATCGAGACCGCCAGCGAGCAGTTGCTGCTCAAGCAGTTCAAGCTGCAGTCCGTGGCGGTGGAGGAGGCCCTGCGGCGGGCCCGGGAGCGGGGGGTGGAGGTGCGGGTCATGCTCAACCCCCACACCTCCGGCGGCGACCGCTGGAACGATGAGGCCTTCGCCCGCCTCCAGGGCTGGGGCATCGACACTGCCTGGACCAGCGAGGCCTTCCCGGTGACCCACGAGAAATCGATGGTGGTCGACCGGCACACCGCCCTGGTGGCCACCTTCAACCTGGCCGACAAGTACTTCACCGAGACCCGCGACTACGGGGTGCTCACCTACAACCCCGCCGTGGTGGCCCAGGTGACCGCCGGTTTCGAGGCCGACTGGCAGCGCGTCTTCTTCCAGCCCGACCTGGGGGTGGGGCTGGTGTGGAGCAGCGCCCACAGCCGCGGACAGATGGCCCGCATCGTCGACGCCGCCACCCGCACGCTCTGGATCCAGCACCCCAAGTTCGTGGATGCGGTGATCCTTGAGCGGATCATCAGCGCCCGGGAGCGGGGCGTGAAGGTGCGGGTGCTGTGCGGCGGCAAGCATGGCATCAGCGACTGGGACATCTACGACACCTTCTCCTCGCTGCGGGTGATGCAGCGCTTCGGCGTCAAGGTGCGCAGGCAGCAGCGGCCCAAGCTGCACGCCAAGCTGATCCTGGTGGATGGGGCCTTCGCCCAGACCGGCTCGATGAACATCGACCGCAGTGCCTTCGATCTGCGCCGCGAACTGGGCATCGAGAGCGACGCCCCCGAGGTGGTGGCCCGGCTGCGCGAGATGTTCCAGACCGACTGGGAGAACGCCGAGAAGTACAACGCCCCCGATCCCCTCGATCCCAGGTACCACGAGGAAGGGGAACTGCCTCCGGACCCCCATTTCGTTCATGACTGAGCTCCCCGCCCCCGCCCCGACGGCCGCTCCGCCCGGGCTGGGACAGCTGTTCACGGGCATGCTGATGGTGGCCCTCTCCGCCTTCGGCGGTGGTCTCTCGGCCTGGAGCCAGCGGATCATCGTCGAGCAGCGCCGCTGGATGAGCAACGAGGAGTTCCTCACCGGGCTCACCGTGGCCCGGCTCTTCCCCGGCCCCAACCAGATCAACATGGCCGTCTATGTCGGCACCTTCTTCCGGGGCCTGCCCGGGGCCCTGGCGGCCCTGGCCGGGATGCTGCTGGTGCCCTTCACCCTGCTGATGGCGGTCGGGCTGCTGTATTTCCAGTTCCACAGCCTGCCCGCCCTCGACCGGGTGCTGGCGGGGGTGGTGGCGGCGGCGGCGGGGATGGCCCTGTCGATGGGCTTCAAGATCCTCGATGAGTACTGGAAGGATCCTGTGGCCCTGCTGCTGGCGGCGGTCACCTTCGTGCTGATGACGTTCTTCCATGTGCGCCTGGTGCCGCTGGTGCTGGTGGCCGGCCCCCTGGCGATGGCCTGGTACTGGCCGCGGCGGCCCCAGCCCGGGCCCCCGGCCGGAGAGCCGCGCTGATGCCGCCCCTGCTGCTGGCGGCCGTCGCCGAGACGGCCAGCTGCGCCCCCATGCGCCTCAACGATCTCGGTCACCTGCTGCAGGTGATGGGCACCTTCCTTGGCCTGTCCCTGTTCTCCCTGGGGGGCGGCAACACCCTGCTGGCCGAGTACCACCACCTCAGCGTCGTCCAGTACTGCTGGCTGCGGCCTTCCCAGTTCGCCGACCTCTACGCCCTGGCCGAGGCGGCCCCCGGACCCAGTTCGATGATCGTGGGGCTGCTGGGCATGGGGGCCGGCTGGCCCGAAGGCCCCGGCTGGGCCCTGCTGAGCGCCTACGGCGCCGAGATCGCCATCCTGCTGCCCTCCACCCTGCTGATGGTGGTGGCCTGCCTCAGCTGGAACCGGCTGCGGAACTCCCCCTGGCGGGTGGCCTTCGAGAGGGGCCTGGGGCCCATCACCCTCGGCATCTTGTTCGCCGTGGGGGTCAAGATCCTCCAGACCGCCGACACCAATGCGCCCGGGGTGGTGGTGTCGCTGCTGGTGTGCGTGCTGATGCTGCGCACCCGGATCTCGCCGCTGTGGTTCATGGCGGTGGCCGGCGGGCTCGGGGCCTTCGGCCTGATCAACCGCTGATCTCCACTCAGCCGCTGAAGTCCGGCGTCGCCGGATCGATGCGGATCTCCCCGTCCACCAGTTGGGCCTGCTCGGCCAGACCGGGGGGCGGCAGACCCTCGGGCCCCCGGGCCACCACATCGGCGATGCGCAGCTGCAGGGGCCGCAGCTGCAGGGCCACGACGCGGGCCCCCCGATCCCCGCCGACGCCGGCATGGGCGACGCCCCGCAACCGCCCCCACACCAGGACGTTGCCGGCGGCGCTGATCCGGGCGCCGGGGTTCACATCCCCCAGCAGCAGCACCGAACCCTCCGCCTGCAGATGGTCGCCGGCCCGCAGGGTGCCGCGATGCACGAGCAGATCGGGCGCCGCTGCCCCCGGGGCTGCGGCGGATGGCGTCGGCCGCCCCGCGCCCGGATCCGTGTCGAGGCCGAGGGCGGCGGCGGCCACCAGGGTTTCCGGCCGGCGGCTGGCGACGCGCACCAGTTCCAGCTGCAGCGAACCCAGCAGCTCCTGCAGCTGGCGCAGGTCCGGCAGCCGCAACAGCCAGCGGCCCGCCTCCAGCACCACGGGGCCCGGAGGCGGCTGGCGACTGCCGAGGACGTAGCGCACCTCCTCGAGGGCACTGGCGGATCCCTCCTGGGCCGGCAGCCGCAGCAGGTGGGGCTGCTGGCCATCGATCGCCTGGATCAGTGCGGCTGTCACGACGGTGCCCTTCGGTGCAGCGAACCTAGAGGTCCCGCCGGACGGCGTCGTCCTGCCGTCGCACCGCCAGGGCCTCCCGCAGCGTGTCGCTGATCCGGGCCGGATGGATCAGCCAGGCCATGTCGACGGTCTGGCAGAGGCTGGCCACCAGGGGCGAGCGCTGCTCAAGGGCCTGCAGCCGCTGGCCGTCCCAGAGGCGCAGGCCCCCGGAATAGGGGTGATAGCCCCGGCTCTGGCGCTGTTCCAGGGCGCAGCAGCCCTCCGCCACCAGACCGGCGCGTTCGCACAGCCCCCGGGCCACCGCCAGCAGTTCGATCCGGCCCGCCGGGGAGAAGTCGCTGACGTCGGTGGCCTTGGGCAGGCGCCGCTCCAGCAGCCGCCCGCAGGGGTCGGCCAGCTCCTCGGGCCCCTCCTCCCGCCAGCGCACCAGGTGGTAGCCCGTGCGGATGTCGTCATTGGCCAGGTAGCTCTCCAGATCGAGCTGATCTCGCTCCCAGAGCCAGCGGGCCATGGTCGCGTCCGCCCAGACCTGCCCCGGGCCGAGCCGGCGAGCCACGCTGATCACCCGGTTGAGCAGCCAGTTGCAGACGATGTTGAGCCGGTGGTTGTAGACGCTCCTGTACATCAGATGGCGCACCACCAGGTAGTGCTCCACCGCCATCAGGCCGCGGGGGTGGAGGGCCAGATCCCCGTCGGGCGCCAGGGTGAGGCTGGCGAGAATCCGCTCCAGATCCAGCTGGCCGTAGCGGGTGCCGGTGCTGTAGCTGTCGCGCAGCAGGTAGTCGAGCCGGTCGCAGTCCAGCTGGCTGCTCACCAGCGCCTTGATGGCCCGGCTCGGGTGGCGGCCGTGCTCCAGCAGGTCGGCGACGAGGGCGGCCCGGCCCGGGGCGCCGTCATCGAGGCGGTCCCGCAGGGCGGGGTGGTCGCGGATCAGCCGGCCCGACCAGGCCTCGTGCCGCAGGCCGAACATCTCCTCGCCGGAGTGGCTGAGGGGCCCGTGGCCCACGTCGTGCAGCAGGGCGGCGGCATAGAGCACGTCCCGGTGCCGGGACAGGGAGGGATCGAGCCGCTCCAGCTGCTGCAGGGCCAGCCGCGCCACCGCCAGCACCCCGAGGGAATGGGTGAAGCGGCTGGATTCCGCCCCGTGGAAGGTGAGGTAGGCGGGCCCCAGCTGGCGGATGCGCCGCAGCCGCTGGAAGGGGGCGGTGTCGATCAGGTCGATCGCCAGGGCCTCGGCCGGGTCCTGGCGATCCAGGCGGATCGCCCCGTGAAGCGGATCGTGGTAAGTGCGCTGGCTCATGGGGCCGGGGCCGCCAGACCGGCGACGAGCAGCCGGGCCGCCTCCTGCAACCAGCTGTCCCCGTCCCCGTCGGGCTCCAGGGGCTCGGGCTGGCTCAGCAGCACGTCCGGTTCGATCCCCTGGTTCTGGATGTCACGGCCGCTGGGGGTGAGGTAGCGGGCCACAGTCACCGCCAGGCCGCTGCCATCGCTCAGGTTGATCAGGGTCTGGATCAGCCCCTTGCCGAAGGTGCGGCTGCCGGCCAGGCGGGAACGGCCGCTGTCCTGCAGGGCCCCGGCCAGGATCTCGCTGGCGCTGGCCGTGCCGGCGTTCACCAGGGTGAGCAGGGGGCCGCCATAGAGCTGTCCCGGACCCGCCTGCTGGCGATCGGCGATGCCGCCCCGGTCCTGCGTCTCCACGATCGGGTCCCCGTCGAGCAGACCATCGGCCACCGCCAGCCCGGCGGCCACCAGGCCGCCCGAGTTGTTGCGCAGATCCAGGATCAGCCCCTCGATCGGCCCGCCGCCCCCGGGGGCGCTCAGGGCGGCCAGGGCGGAGCGCACCTGCTGGGGCACCGGCTCGCTGAACTGGGTGATCCGCAGGTAACCGAGGCTGTGTCCGTCACTGAGCAGGCGGTGGCTGCGCACCGGCTGCAGGTCCACCTCGCGCCGATCGAGCAGCACTTCGCTCTCCTGTCCCGATGGGGCGCGCAGGGCCACAAGCACGTCGCTGCCGGCGGGTCCCCGGAGGCGGGCGGCGGTGCCCTCCAGCCCCAGCTCTTCGGCCGGCGTGCCGTCCACCCGCAGGATCTCGGTGCCGGACGCGATGCCGGCGTCGGCGGCGGGGGAGGCGTCGAGGGGGGCGATCACCACGATCCGCTGGTCCCCCGCCCGCCGGCCCAGCTGCAGTCCCACACCGGTCACCCGCCCCTGGGTGCTGGAGCGCAGGGTGGCGAACTCCTCCGGGCGCAGCATCCGGGTGTAGGGGTCGTCGATGGGGGCCAGCATCGCTTCGATCGCCGCGTAGGCCTCCAGCGAGCTGCTGATCGGCTGCTCCAGTGTCTTCTGGCGCAGGCGCCGCCACTGCACCGCCTCCAGCTGCGCTGGATCGACGTAGCTCTGGTTCACGAGCCGCCAGGCCTCCACCACCAGCTGCTGGGCATCGCTGAGGGCCAGCGCCGCCGCTGGCATGCCGAGCGGCAGGCACAGCAGCAGGCAGAGTCCTGTCCCCACCAGCAGCCGGAGGGGCGCCAGCCGGCGGCGCAGCCCTGTTGCAAACCATTGAGCCGGCAGGGAGCGGCGGGCCGGGTCTCTCACGGGGGGGTCAGAACGATCGGTAGACTCTCGCAACCCAAGCCCCACGCTGCATGGCGAACTCGTCCACCGGCGCCAAGTCGTCCCCGATCTATGACTGGTTCGAGGAACGCCTGGAGATCCAGGCCATTGCCGACGATATCTCCGCCAAGTACGTCCCCCCCCACGTCAATATTTTTTATTGCCTGGGCGGCATCACCCTGGTGTGCTTTCTGATCCAGTTCGCCACCGGGTTCGCGATGACCTTCTACTACAAGCCCACGGTGGTGGAGGCCTACAGCTCGGTCCAGTACCTCATGACCGACGTCAGCTTCGGCTGGCTGATCCGCTCGGTCCACCGCTGGAGCGCCAGCATGATGGTGCTGATGCTGATCCTGCACGTCTTCCGGGTGTACCTCACCGGAGGCTTCAAGCGTCCGCGGGAGCTCACCTGGGTCACCGGCGTCACCATGGCCGTCATCACCGTTTCGTTCGGCGTCACCGGCTATTCCCTCCCCTGGGACCAGGTCGGTTACTGGGCCGTCAAGATCGTCAGCGGCGTGCCGGCCGCCGTGCCCGTGGTCGGCGACTTCATGGTCGAGCTGCTCCGCGGCGGTGAGAGCGTCGGCCAGTCCACCCTCACCCGCTTCTACAGCCTCCACACCTTCGTGCTGCCCTGGCTGCTGGCGGTGTTCATGCTGATCCACTTCCTGATGATCCGTAAGCAGGGCATCTCCGGCCCGCTCTGAACCCCGTTCCTCCGCCTAGCCTTCCCCTACCGGTCACCAGCGCTCCGAGTTCCCACCATGCACATCCTCAAGAAGCCTGACCTCACCGATCCCAAGCTGCGGGCCAAGCTGGCCAAGGGCATGGGGCACAACTACTACGGTGAGCCGGCCTGGCCCAACGACCTGCTCTACATCTTCCCGGTGGTGATCCTCGGGACCATCGCCTGCCTGGTCGGCCTGGCCGTTCTGGATCCGGCGATGCTGGGTGATCGGGCCGACCCCTTCGCCACGCCGTTGGAGATCCTGCCCGAGTGGTACCTCTACCCGGTGTTCCAGATCCTGCGGGTCGTCCCCAACAAGCTGCTGGGCATCGCTCTGCAGACGATGATCCCCCTGGGCCTGATGCTGATCCCGTTCATCGAGAGCTTCAACAAGTTCCAGAACCCCTTCCGCCGCCCGGTGGCCATGGGTGCCTTCCTCTTCGGCACCGTCTTCACCATCTACCTGGGCATCGGCGCCTGCCTCCCGATCGATAAGTCCCTCACCCTGGGTCTGTTCTGAGTCGACGGTCGGCCGGACCTTCCAACCCATTCCTTCAAGCCGCGAGTTATCGCGGCTTTTTTTGTGTCCATGGGCCCGTCTGTGCGGGTGCGGCCCCCGTTCCCCATGGGCCTTGATCGTCCAGGGCGCCCGGAGGGGACCCATGGGCCGTCTCTGCCGTGCTGCTGGGCCTGGATTGGTTCCTTATCGCAGCCGCGCTCCCCTGGAACCCTGGCCGGGCAGCAAGGCCCTGCCCAGCTGCCAGGCACCCAGCCACCCTGGATGGGTGGTGCCGCCCGGGGTGGTCTGCTGGCCCCCCTTGGCTCTGCGGAGGCTCCTGCGACCTGGTTGCTGGCCTTGGACAGGGGAGGTAAGGAACCGTTGTGTCGGGGTCAGCCCTGGGGGCCTCCCCTGAGGTGATATGATTTTGGACTGCGCCCCAGAGAGCGAGAGCTCGAGCGGGGAGCAGGCTTACGGGATCGAGAGGCGCGAGCCGACGGTGTTGTAAGTTTTCTGAGTCGCCGGGAGGCGACGCGCCGCGAG
>NZ_JAGQBM010000077.1:0-12877 GCF_024345635.1 Cyanobium sp. Lug-B | reverse complement strand
CAAGCCGCAGCGGTCACCAGCTGACGCTGGGGCACGGCGGCGGGCTGGCGCCCACCCCCATCCCTGCGGCCGCCGCGGGGCGCCGGACGGGTGTCGGGTTCGGCATCGGCCCGGCCCTTGTAGGCCGGGGTGCCGGCCGGCGCGGGCTGCACCAGGCAGATGATCAGCGGGTCCACCTGGAGCTCGCGGCGCAGGCGGCGCTGCAGGCCCACCTCCACCTCCCGCTGCACACCCACCCAGTCGACATCGGGGGCCTTGCCGCCGGTGTTGCGGGCCAGCTGGTTCCAGCGGTTCTCCAGCACCCAGGTGATCTCCCGCTCGGCCCAGACCGAGAGCTTGCGGGCATCGGCGGCCGTGACCACACCGCGCAGGTTCACCCGTGGCGGCGCCGCCATCACACCGTCGGTGGTGATGACCGCCAGCAGGGTGATGACGCCGTCCTCCGCCAGCTGCTGGCGCTCCTTGAGCACCCGGGCATCGACGATGCCATTGCGGGAGGCGTCGAGCAGCTCGATGCCGGCCTTCACCGGCTCACCCTTGTGGATGGTGTCGGGGGTGAGCTCGACCACATCGCCGTTGTCGATGATCAGGATGTGATCGGCCGGGATGCCCATCGACTGGGCCGTCTTGGAATGGCAGACCAGCATGCGGTGCTCGCCGTGCACGGGCACGAAGAATTTCGGCTTGGCCAGCGCCAGCATCAGCTTGTGGTCCTCCTGGCAGCCGTGGCCGGAGACGTGGATGCCCTCGCCCTTGCCGTAGACCACCTTGGCGCCCATCATCATCAGCCGGTCGATGGTGTTCACCACCGAGATGGTGTTGCCGGGAATCGGGCTGGCGGAGAAGATGATCGTGTCGGTGGACTTCACCTGAACCTGGGGATGTTCGCCGCGGGAGATGCGGCTCAGGGCCGCCAGCGGTTCGCCCTGGCTGCCGGTCATCAGCAGCAGGGTTTCCCGGTCGGGCAGGTCGCGGATCTGCTTGATCGGCACGAACAGATCATCGGGGGCCCGCATGTAGCCGAGTTCGCGGGCCTTGGCGATCACGTTGAGCATGGAGCGGCCCAGCAGCCCCACCTTGCGGCCGTTCTTCATCGCCAGTTCCAGAATCATCGACACCCGATGAATCGAGCTGGCGAAGGTGGTGATGATCACCCGGCCTTCGGCCTGGCTGATGTGGCGATCCAGGTTAGGGAACACGGCCCGCTCCGGCGGCGTGAAACCGGGGATCTCGGCGTTGGTGGAATCGCTGAACAGGCACAGAACGCCCTGCTCGCCGTAATGGGCCAGGCGCTGCAGGTCGAAGGCCTCGCCATCGACGGGGGTGTGGTCGAACTTGAAGTCACCGGTGAAGATAACCACGCCGACGGGGGTGGTGATGGCCAGCGTGAAGCTGTCGGCCATCGAGTGGGTGTTGCGGATGAACTCCACCTTGAAGTGCTGGCCCACATGCACCACATCCCGCGGACCCACCGTCTGGATGGTGGTGCGGTCGGTGACCCCCGCCTCCTCCATCTTCCCCTGCAGCATCGACATGGCCAGGCGGGGGCCGTAGATGATGGGGATGTTGAAGTTCTTGAGGTGGTGCGGGATGCCGCCGATGTGGTCTTCGTGGCCGTGGGTGACCACCATGCCGCGGATGCGCTTCTGGTTCTCGCGCAGGTAGCTGGTGTCGGGCATCACCACGTTGACGCCATGCATGCCATCGCTGGGGAACGCGAGACCGGCATCGACGAGCATCAGCTCATCGCCGTATTCGAAGACGCAGGTGTTCTTGCCGATCTCGTGCAGGCCGCCCAGCGGAATGACACGCAGGCCCTGGTGCTTGGCTTTGGCGCCGTTGCCGGAGCGGACGATGGGATTGGCGTTCTGACTGGACATGTAGGGAAGGACTCAGGGGGGTGATGAAAGGAAACGTGGAGCGGAAGCGGAGGTGACTCTGGACATCAGCCTTGGCGTCAGGTGGGACGCAGGGCAGCCAGGATCGAGGAAAGGCGCTGTCGCACGGCGGTATCGGCGGAAAGCAGGGGAAGTCGGGGGGCACCCACCGGCCAGCCGCAGATCTCCAGGGCGGCTTTGACGGGGATGGGATTGGTGGTGCAGAAGAGGGCCCTGCACAGGGGCAGCAGCTGCTGGTGCTCGTCGAGGGCGGTGGCAACGTCGCCGCTCAGGAAGGCCTGGAGCATGGCCCGGATCCTGGGGCCCACCAGATGGCTGGCCACGCTGACCACGCCCACCGCACCCACCGCCAGCATCGGCAGGGTGAGGGCATCGTCACCGCTGTAGATCGCCAGGCGATCGCCACAGAGCTCCCGCAGCCGGCTGACCTCTTCGGTGGTGCCGCTGGCGGCCTTGAAGCCCACCACGTTGGCCTCATCGAGCAGGCGGGCCGTGGTGTCCGGGGCCAGGCTGCAGCCGGTGCGACCGGGGATGTTGTACAGCATCAGGGGCAGCTCAGGAGCGGCCTGGGCCACGGCCCGGAAATGGGCTTCGAGGCCCTCCTGGGGCGGCTTGTTGTAGTAAGGCACCACCACCAGGGCACCGTCGGCACCGAGGGCGGCGGCCTCGCCGGTGGCTTCCACGGCTTCGGCGGTGCAGTTGCTGCCGCTGCCGGCCAGCAGGGTGGCGCGGCTGCCCACCGCCCCCTTCACGGCGGCGAAGAGCTCGTGCTGCTCCCGCCAGGTGAGGGTCGGGGACTCGCCGGTGGTGCCGCACAGCACGAGGCCATCGGAGCCGTGGCGGACCAGATGGTCCGCCAGCCGCGCCGCCAGCTCCAGATCGACGGCCCCGTCCGGCTGGAAGGGGGTCACCATGGCCGTGAGCACCCGCCCGAAGGGCGCCTCGGGGGAGGGGGCCGTGCTCGGCGCCGGCAGGGTGGCCGTGCTCAAGCGGCACCTCCGGCGGCGGCATCGGGCGCGGCGGGATCCCGCAGCAGTTCGGCGATCTGGATGGCGTTGAGGGCGGCACCCTTGCGGATCTGGTCACCGCAGAGCCAGAGCTCCAGGGCGCAGGGATCGCTGAGGTCCTGGCGGATGCGGCCCACGGCCACCGGATCCCGACCGGTGACGTCGGTGGGCATGGGGAAGCGATTGGTCTCGAAGTTCTCGATCAGCTCGACCCCGGGGGCGGCCGCCAGCAGCTCGCGGGCCTCCGCCACGGGGAAGGGCTCCTCGAACGCGATGTTGACGGCCTCGGAGTGGGCCCGCAGGACCGGCACCCGCACGCAGGTGGCCGTCAGGCGCAGTTCGGGCAGACCCATGATCTTGCGGGTCTCGTGGAGCATCTTGAGCTCCTCCTCGCAGTAGCCGTTCGGCTGCAGGGGCGAGTTGTGCAGGAAGAGGTTGAAGGCCAGCGAATGGGGCAGCACCGCGCTCACCGGCTCACCCCCCTCCAGCACCGTTCGGCTCAGGTCGCGCAGTTCCTCCATGGCCCGGGCCCCGGCGCCGCTGGCCGACTGGTAGGTGCTGACCACCACGCGGCGGAGCGGCCGCCGGGCCGCCAGGGGGGCCAGGGCCAGGGTCAGCAGGATGGTGGTGCAGTTGGGATTGGCGATGATCCCGCTGTGGGAGAAGGCGGCCTGGGGGTTGACCTCGGGCACCACCAGGGGCACGGCCGGATCCATCCGGAAGGCACTGGAGTTGTCGATCACCACCGCGCCGGCGGCCACGGCCACCGGCGCCCACTGCCGGGAGACCGAACCGCCGGCCGAGGCCAGCACCAGGTCGATGCCCTCGAAGGCGTCGGCGCCGACGGGCTGGACCTGCAGCCGCTCACCCTGCCAGTCCAGGCCCTGGCCCGCCGACCGCGGCGAGGCCAGCGGCCGCAGCTCCGCCACCGGAAAGCCCCGCTCCTGGAGAAGCACCAGGAGTTCCTGGCCCACGGCTCCGGTGGCGCCGAGGATGGCGATGCGCAACGGCCGTGAAGGCAGGTGGCGCGGAGGGGAGGGAAGGGTCGCTGAGACGGTCAACGGGGGGAAACGGGACAGGTGGCGGGGCGGGAGCGGGCCTGCTGACTGGAGACGGGGCCCGGAGGGAAACCCTGGGAAGGGATCGTGGAACGGATGGGGCTGGAGGCTCCGGGAACGGGAGCCTGAAACAAAACCTCCAGCCTGGGGGCCGGACGGAACTCTTCAGTTGGAGATATGGGCGCGCCGGTGCGTCGATCGCACAATACGTGGCGGAGGCCCGGAACGGCCAGTTTCTAGGATGGGGGGCTGCCCCGAGCGAGCCCCGTTTCATGAGCCCTGCCGCCAGCACCGAAGCCAACCTCCGGGTGAGCACCTCCCCGCGCCCCGGAAGCCGTCTGGCGGTGGAGGTCGCCGTGCCTGCGGGGCGCAGCCAGAAGAGCTACGAGGCCGCCCTCGAGAAGCTGAGCCGCAGCGTCAAGCTGCCCGGCTTCCGCAAGGGACGGGTGCCCCGGCCGGTGCTCCTGCAGCAGATCGGCCCGCTGCGGATCCGCGCCACCGCCCTTGAGGACCTGGTCGATGCGGTCGTGCGGGAGGCGATGCAGCAGGAGGCCATCGAGGCCATCGGCCGGCCCGAACTCAGCGAAGCCTTCGAGCAGGTGCTGGAGCGCTTCACGCCCGGGGAGGAGCTCACCATCACCCTGGAGATGGACGTGGAGCCCACCCCCACCCTGCGCAGCACCAAGGGCTTCAAGGCCGAGGCGGAGCCCGTCCCCTTCGACCCGGCCCGGGTCGACGAACTGATCGAGCAGTCGCGCCGCCAGCTGGCCACCCTGGTGCCGGTGGAGGACCGGCCCGCCGCCGAGGGTGACGTGGCCCAGATCGCCTTCCGCGGCACCTTCGTCGACTCCGGCGAGGCCATCGAGGGCGGCAGCAGCGACGGGATGGAAGTGGAGCTGGAGGAGGGCCGCATGATCCCCGGCTTCGTGGCCGGCATCATCGGCATGGCCGTCGGGGACAGCCGCGACGTCTCCTGCCGCTTCCCCGACAGCTACCCCCAGGAGACGGCGGCGGGCCGGGAGGCCCTCTTCGCCATCACCCTGCTGGAACTGAAGACCCGGGAGCTGCCGGCCCTCGACGACGCCTTCGCCCAGCAGGCCAGCGACAAGCCGACCCTCGCCGAGCTGCGCGCCGACCTGGAGAAGCGCCTGCGGGAGGACGCCGAGCGCCGCCATCGCGCCAACCGCCATGAGGCCCTGCTGGCGGTCCTGGTGGAGGAGCTGGAGGTGGAGCTGCCCGAGACCCTCATCCAGCAGGAGGTGCGCAACCTGATCGAACAGACCGCCGGTCAGATCTCCCAGCAGGGCATGGACGTCAAGAAGCTGTTCACCCCCGACCTGGTGCGCAGCCTCATGGACACCTCCCGGCCCGAGGCCGAGCAGCGGCTGCGGCGCAGCCTGGCGCTCAAGGCCCTGGCCGCGGCCGAGAAGATCGACGTAGCCGCCGCCGACCTGGAGGCCAGGCTGGCCGAGATCCGCAAGGGCCTGAGCGACAGTGCCGCCATCGACCCGGAGCGGCTGCGGCTGGCGGTGGCCGAGGACCTGCTGAAGGAGAAGCTGCTGGAGTGGCTCGAGGCCAACAGCACCATCACCGACAAGGCCCCGGCCGCGGACGAGCCCGAGGCGGCGCCGGCCACCAGCGAAGAGCCGCCGAAGCCGGCCAGGGCCGCCAAGGCGAAGAAGGCCGCCGCGGGAGCCGAGGCCCGGGAGGACGACGCCCAGCCATAGATTGAGGCCACTCCCCCCGTCCGCCAGCGAAACCGCGTGATCGACGCCCGACCGCCCCTGATCCCCGACGGGCTGCCCGCCGCCCTGGCGGGCCCGTCGGGGGCTCGGCCCCACCCCGTGAACAACCTCTGGCAGGGGCCGATGCCCTGGAACGGCCTGGGGGACTGGATGCCCTCGGCGGCTCCGGGGGTGCTGCCCACCGTGGTGGAGCAATCGGGCCGCGGCGACCGGGCCTTCGACATCTATTCCCGGTTGCTGCGGGAGCGGATCATCTTCCTCGGCACCGGCATCGATGACCAGGTCGCCGATTCCCTGGTGGCCCAGCTGCTCTTCCTGGAGGCCGAGGACCCCGAGAAGGACATCCAGATCTACATCAACTCCCCGGGCGGATCGGTGACCTCCGGCCTGGCCATCTACGACACCATGCAGCAGGTGGCGCCGGACGTGGTCACGATCTGCTACGGGCTGGCCGCCAGCATGGGGGCCTTCCTGCTCACCGGCGGGGCGCCCGGCAAGCGGATGGCCCTCCCCAATGCCCGGATCATGATCCACCAGCCCCTGGGGGGCGCCCAGGGCCAGGCGGTGGACATCGAGATCCAGGCCCGGGAGATCCTGTTCCTCAAGGACACCCTCAACGGCCTGATGGCGGAACACACCGGCCAGCCGCTGGACAAGATCGCTGAAGATACGGACAGGGACTACTTCCTTTCCCCGGCGGAGGCGGTTGAATACGGACTCATCGACCGGGTGGTCGATGACGCCCCAGCCCCCGTCGTCCCTTAGCGCCTCTGGCCAGGACGTCACCGATCACCGCTCCGAACTTCAGGAACGACTGACAAATCGACGGCTGGGGTCGATCCTGGGGGCAGGTCCTGCCTGCCGCCACTCCCAGGGCGACCACCGCCGCTCCCGCCGCCTCCTTGCCGATGGCCAAGTTCGACGCCCATCTGAAGTGCTCCTTCTGCGGCAAGTCCCAGGAACAGGTGCGCAAGCTGATCGCCGGGCCTGGCGTCTACATCTGCGACGAGTGCATCGATCTCTGCAACGAGATCCTCGACGAGGAGCTGGTCGAGCACCACGGCCATGGCCCTCCGGGCCGGCCCATGGCCGATGGGGGCCGCAAGGCCCCGGCCAAGAAATCGGCCCGGCCCGCCCCCACCCTGGCCACCATCCCCAGGCCCCAGGAGATCAAGAGCTTCCTCGACCAGCAGGTGGTGGGCCAGGAGGAGGCCAAGAAGGTGCTGGCCGTGGCTGTCTACAACCACTACAAGCGGCTCGCCTGGCAGGGGGACGGCAAGGGCGAGACGGACCAGACGGCCACCCGCCTGCACAAGTCGAACATCCTCCTGATCGGCCCCACCGGCTGCGGCAAGACCCTCCTGGCCCAGTCCCTGGCGGAGATGCTGGATGTGCCCTTCGCGGTGGCCGATGCCACCACCCTCACCGAGGCGGGCTACGTGGGCGAGGACGTGGAGAACATCCTGCTGCGCCTGCTGCAGAAGGCTGATCTGGACGTCGAACAGGCCCAGCGGGGCATCATCTACATCGACGAGATCGACAAGATCGCCCGCAAGAGCGAGAACCCCTCGATCACCCGCGACGTCTCCGGTGAGGGGGTGCAGCAGGCCCTGCTGAAGATGCTCGAGGGCACCGTCGCCAACGTGCCCCCCCAGGGTGGCCGCAAGCACCCCTACCAGGACTGCATCCAGATCGACACCAGCCAGGTGCTGTTCATCTGCGGCGGCGCCTTCGTGGGACTGGAGGACCTGGTCCAGAAGCGGATGGGCCGCAACGCGATCGGCTTCCTGCCGGCCGATGGCCGCAGCCGGGTGCGCGCCGGCAAGGAGAAACAGTCCAGCGAAGTGATGCGCCATCTCGAACCGGAGGATCTGGTGCGCTACGGCCTGATTCCCGAGTTCATCGGCCGGCTGCCGGTGAGCGCGGTGCTCGAACCCCTCGACACCAGCGCCCTGGAGGCGATCCTCACCGAACCGCGGGACGCCCTGGTGAAACAGTTCCAGACGCTGCTGAGCATGGACAACGTGCGGCTCGAGTTCGAACCGGGGGCCGTCGAGGCCATCGCCGCCGAAGCCCACCGCCGCAAGACCGGAGCCCGGGCCCTGCGGGGCATCGTCGAGGAGCTGATGCTCGACGTGATGTACGACCTGCCCTCCCGCCGCGATGTGCAGACCTTCACCATCACCCGGGAGCTGGTGGAGCAGCGCAGCAAGGCCAAGGTGCTGCCGATCAGCGCCGCCGCCGACCTCGACGGCCACCGGGGCGAACAGGCCACGGCCTGACACGGGGGCGTGCTCAATCAGGCGGTCTACCTCCTCACGGTGGGCGAAGGGTCGGAGGTCTACGCCGATAGGGCGCTGGTCTCGATTCTGTCGCTGAAGATCACCAACCCCTCCCTCCCCGTCCGCCTGGTCTGTGACAGCGAGAGCGCACGGCGACTTCAGGAGAGCGGCCATCGCCTGCCGGGGCTCTGCGACAGCCTCGAGGCGGTGGAGACGCCGGAGGGATCGCTGGTTTACCGCCATCGCTGGATCAAGACCCAGCTGCCCCGCTTCCTCGGTGGAGGCGGCATCCACCTCGACGCCGACACCCTCGTCCGGGGCTCCCTCACGGCCCTGCCCCAGGGCGACTGGGACTTTGCTGCCGTTCCCGACTACAACCGCTGGGACATGGCCGAGCATCTCCGGACCCTCCCCCATGTGATCCAGGCCCTGGAGCTGGGCTGGACGCTGGACCTGACGCGGTACTTCAACAGCGGCGTCTTCTGCTGGAAGGACACCCCCGCCGTCCATGCCTTCTTTGCCGCCTGGCATCGGCTCTGGCACGAGGGGGTGCGGGGCGGGGGGCTGCTGCAGGATCAGCCCTCCTTCAACGCCACCCTGCAACGCGGCCTGGTGAACCAGGCCACGCTGCCGAACGCCTTCAACACCATGGTCCTGCCGGCCTGGGACCTTTCCCCCGAGGCCGTGGTCTGGCATTTCTGGTCGGCGGGGGGCTGGAAGGACCACTCCTTCGCCCAGCTGGTGGAGCAGGCAAAGCACCTGGGCACGGAGCGGCTGACGGCGAACGTGCGGCGGGCGATCCGCTTTTCGAGGCCATGGCCGAACTCCGGCCGCGGTCTGGCCCGCCTGCTCGACTGGCGCGGCCACCGCTACGGCGGCTACCGGACGGCGGAGCGGCTCTGGCTCTCCGGGCAACGGCGGGCCACCCTTCTCCACCTCCTCAGGCGCGTGCAGGGAGCCGCCAAGCGCAGCGGCCCACCCGGGCGAGCGGCTATCCCCACTCCCGGAGGGAATCCCCGGCCGCACCGGTGACGCGATGCTGAGCGGAGTCCCCCTGTTCCGCCCCACGCCTTGGCCGCCGCCGACCACCTGCAGGCCCCCCGCCAGCACGGCCTGTTCCTGCACCACGGCATCGACCTGGGGGACGGCACCGTGGCCCACTACCTGGAGGGCCGGGAAATCCTGCGCAGCCCCCTGCAGGAGTTCAGCCGCGGGGAGTCCGTCAGCGCCGTGACCTATCCGGAGGGGGCCTGCTCGCCGGTGGGGGTGACCCTGCGGCGGGCCATGGGCCGCATCGGGGAGCAGCGCTACAACCTGCTGTTCAACAACTGCGAGCATTTCGCCCACTGGTGCAAGACCGGTCGGCATCGCAGCGCCCAGGTGGAGGACTGGCTGCACACCGGCAGCCTCGGCGCCCTGGCCCTGGGCCAGTTCGTGCCGGCCGCCCTGCTCACCGGGGCGCGGGTGCTGCTGCGCCAGGGCCAGTCCCTCGCCGAGACCCTGGCCAGCGGCCTCGATCCCGAGCAGCTGGCCCGGGGTCGGGAGCTGGCCCGCCGCAGCCTGGAGCAGCTCGATGGCCTGCGGCAGCGACTGCAGGAGCGTCTGGAGGAGGAGCTGGCCCGGGCCGAACGGCGCTGGGGCGAAGGGGATCGGGATGGCAGCCTCGCCACCGGCAGCGACCCCTACGAGCGGCTGCGCCTGGCGGGGCAGAGCCTGGCCGACCAGCTGGCGGCGGTGGAGGAGATGGAGGACCGGCTGCAGCGCCTGCTGGAGCCGGGGGTGCCTGCCGAGGGCCAGGATCAGTCGTAACCCAGCGTCGCGAAATCCACCGCCCACAGCTGCCTCACGCGCGCCTCGGCCTCCGGCTCGAAGGCCTCGCCGGGCGGCAGGTGATCGGTGGCGTTCAGGTGCGGCAGGGTCAGCTGGCAGCCGAGGCGGCGGCTGACGCTCTCGAAGTCGGCCGCGAGGGTTTCGAAGCGGCCGATGAAGTCCACGATCACTTCGCCGTCGGGACTGCAGACGTAGGAGGTCTGGAACAGGGTCGGGGCCATCGGCAGTCCCCGATAGCGGTGCAGCTGGCCGTGGAGAAGGTTGACGTCCTCCAGCGTGAAGCGTCTCCGGGCGACGGGCGGAGGCGGCTGGGCCGGGAGCGGGGTCGCGGGGCGATCGACCCGCCGGCCCGCCAGGCGCCGCAGCACCGACCGGGCCCTCCCGGGGGGCTCCACCGCCGGGGGCGAACCGCAGCGCGGCGCCAGGTTGTAGGCGAACTGGGAGGTGAACCAGTCGAGGGGATGGCGCACGAAGACGAACTTGAAGCAGGACTCCCAGACAGGACCGGGCAGCAGGGCGCGCAGAACCGCCGGCGGCATGTGCTTGTTGGCCCAGAGACCCGGCAGACCGGTGTTGAGCCCATCCACATCACCGTAGGGACCCAACTGATTCTCGATGGATGTTGTTCCGGTCTTGCCGTTGGAGATGAAGATGAACTTCTTTTCCAGGGAAATGATCGCCACCGGGAAAGACTCTGTCGGCCAAATGTCCTCGCCACCCTACAGGATCGGCCCGGTTCCGTCGGCCCTTTCTGCCGGCACCCATGGCAACGCCCTCGGCACAGAACGGTGACCGCCGAAGTGAGAACACCACCATGGATGCGGCCCGATTGCGAATGCGATGTAGGATCAACCAAGGACCATCCTTTCGGATGCGTGAAGAATCTCATCATCACCTCTTCCTTCGGTTATCACCCTGTCCAGCTGATCCCGTTCCTGGAGTCAGCACAGCGGGCCTGCAAGGAAGCCGAGGTGACGATCATCACCTCACCGTCCGATGCGGTGCGCTACGCCATCCTCAACGAGCGCTATCCCAACCTCCGTTTCTTCCAGATCCCCGAAAGGAAGCGATCACGCCAGCAGGCAGAGAACGGAACGCCAAGCCAGGTCCGGCAACGTCTGAAGAGGGCCAAGCTCATCGCCCTGCTGCTGCTCAAGAGCAAGCTCGGCCTGCGGCCGATCATCCGCCACGACCGGCCTTCCGTTCTCGGCCTCAGCCTGCTCAACGTCCATGTCTGCCTGCGGCGTTACTTCGCCGCCCGGGACCTGCTGGCTGAGCGCGACGACGGGGACATGGGCTCCGTCCTGCTGGCCGATGTGCGTGATGTGATCTTTCAATCCGACCCGTTTGCCCATGTGGGTTCCGGTCGCTACACGGGGGACGAGATTCTCAAGGTCAGGGACTGCCACTCCAACGCGGTCTGGATCAAGGCGGCCTACGGCGAGGAGATCTTCCAGCAGCTCGCCGACAGGGTCTCCGTCTGCTCGGGGGTTTCGATCGGCACCATCGGGTCGATGCGGGAGTATCTCGACGCCTTCTGCCGGGAAACCATCCGGGTGATGCAGGACAAATGCCTCGACACCCTGCCGGTCTGGGATCAGGCCTTTCACATCAAGATGCTTCTCCTCGACGGCTTCCCCTTCCAGACGGTGCCGTGGAACGGCTTCGTCGCCACCGTCGCCCAGGCGGGGGGGGAGCACCTGCGGGTGAATGGCGACGGGCTCGTGGAGGTGGATGGTCGGGTCCCGGCGATCCTGCATCAGTACGACCGACATCCGCCGATCCAGGAGCACATCCACGCCACCTACCGCTGAGCAGCCCCGCCGATCCGCCCGATGGCGGTCCGCCTTAGGCTCCCTGTCCGGTCAGGGCAGGGTGCATGGTCCAGGCCTACGAGCCCCTTCATCACAAGTACCGGCCCCAGCGCTTCGACCAGCTGGTGGGCCAGAAGGCGGTGGCCGACACCCTCAGCCAGGCCCTGCTGCAGAACCGGATCGCCCCCGCCTACCTGTTCAGTGGGCCCCGCGGCACGGGCAAGACCTCCAGCGCCCGGATCCTGGCCCGCTCGCTCAACTGTCTGGCCAGCCCGGGCCCGACCCCGGAGCCCTGCGGGCGCTGCCAGCTGTGCCTGGACATCGCCGCCGGCAACGCCCTGGATGTGATCGAGATCGACGCCGCCTCCAACACCGGCGTCGACAACATCCGGGAGCTGATTGAACGCTCCCGCTTCGCCCCGGTCCAGGCGCGCTGGAAGGTCTATGTGGTGGACGAGTGCCACATGCTCTCCACCGCCGCCTTCAACGCCCTGCTCAAGACCCTGGAGGAACCGCCGCCGCGGGTGGTGTTCGTGCTGGCCACCACCGACCCCCAGCGGGTGCTGCCCACCATCCTGAGCCGCTGCCAGCGCTTCGATTTCCGCCGGATCCCCCTGGAGGCCCTGGTGGGGCATCTGGAGTGGATCGCCGCCGAGGAGTCCATCGGCATCACCCCGGAGGCCCTGCACCTGGTGGCCCAGCGCTCCCAGGGGGGTCTGCGGGACGCCGAGAGCCTGCTCGACCAGCTCAGCCTGCTGCCGGCGCCGATCGCCGCCGCCGCGGTGTGGGACCTGCTGGGGGCGGTGCCGGAGGTGGAACTGCTGCAGCTGGCCGAGGCCATGGCGGCGGCGGATCCCCTGCTGGTGGTGGAGGGCTGCCGGGAACTGCTGGACCGGGGGCGGGAACCGGCCGCCGTGCTGCAGGGGCTCGTCAGCCTGCTGCGGGATCTGCTGCTGGCGGGGGTGGCCCCCGACCGTCTGGAGCTCACGAGCGTGACACCCGAGCTGCGACCGCGGCTGCCGGAGGTGGCGCGCCGGATCGGCAAGGCCCGCCTGCTGCGGTGGCAGTCCCAGCTGAAGGGCAGCGAACAGCAGCTGCGCCACAGCGTCCAGCCGCGGCTATGGCTGGAGGTGCTGCTGCTGGGCCTGCTCGCCGAACCGGCCGCCGTGGCCGCCGCACCCGCCGCCGCGCCGGCGGGACCGCAGCCGCCCGTCGAAGGCCAGCGGGTCAGCCGCAGCCCGGA
>NZ_JAGQBM010000076.1:0-13197 GCF_024345635.1 Cyanobium sp. Lug-B | reverse complement strand
GCATCTGGTGCGCAGCGGCCCGGCCCTGGAGGCCCGGCTGGAGGGGCCCGCCGGCCCGCCCCGGCGGGTGGCGCTGCCCTCAGGCCAGGCCTGGATCGATCCCGCGCCGGGGCGGGGGAGCAGCGGAGAGGCCCTGCTGACCCTGCAGCAGCGCCGCTACCGCGGCCGGCTGCTGGTGCGCGCCGAGGGCGATCGCCTGCAGGCCATCAACCTGATCGATGTCGAGAGTTACCTGCCCAGCGTGGTCGGCAGTGAGATGCCGGCCAGCTGGCCGCTGGCGGCCCTGCGGGCCCAGGCGGTGGCGGCCCGCACCTATGCCCTGCGCCAGCGCCGTCCGGCGGAGCCCTTCGACCTCAAGGCCACCGTGGCCAGCCAGGTCTACAAGGGGGTGGAGGCGGAAACCGACTCCACCCGCGAAGCGGTGCGCAGCACCCGCTCCCAGGTGCTGGTGCACGGCTCCTCCCTGATCAACGCCGTCTTCCACAGCAGCAGTGGCGGCCTCACGGAGAACAGCGGCGAGATCTGGCGCCAGCAGCTGCCCTACCTGGTGAGCGTGCCCGATTACGACCAGTCCAGCCCGGTGCATGTCTGGCAACTTCGCGTCGAGCCCGACAAGCTGACCCGGGCCTTCCGGGAGATCGACGGAGCCTTCCGCATCGAGGTGCTCTCCACCACCAGCTCCGGCCGCATCCGCCAGGCCCGGGTGACGGGCCCCGGTGGCTCGCTGCTGCTCTCCGGCGCCGAGCTGCGCCAGCGGCTGGGCCTGCGGAGCACCCTGGCCCGGTTCGACTTCGAGGCGCCCCGGGCCGCCCCCTTCCCGCCGCCGCTCCCGTCCCTGCAGGGCGTCTTCACCGCCGAGGGGATCCGCTCCCTGGCCTCCGGCCTGGTGCAGGCCCCCTGGCAGACCCCCCGGCCGCCGGCGGCGCCGACCCTGCTGGTGAGCGGCCGGGGCTACGGCCACGGGGTGGGCATGAGCCAGTGGGGCGCCTACGCCCTGGCCCTGCGCGGCGAGGACTACCGGCAGATCCTCCAGCACTACTACCAGGGGGCCCGGATCCAGCCCTATTCCTCCCTTTGAGGCCCAACGCCATCGGCGCCCCGGCCGCCGCCTCCATCGCGCCGGTCGTGCTGGCCGATGCGGCGGCGGTGGCGGAGCGGGTGGCGGCGCTGCTGCTGGCCGATCGGCTGCGGCCGACCCTTCCCCTGGGTCTGGCCACCGGCCGCACCATGGAGCCCGTCTATGCCGCCCTGGCCCGGCGGCTGGGGTGCCTGGAGCCCGCCCTGGCCACCAGGGTGCGCGCGGACTGGAGCAGCTTCAACCTGGATGAGTACGTGGGGCTGGGGCCCCAGGATCCCGCCTCCTTCGCCGCCACCATGGCCCGCCAGCTGGTGGAGCCCCTCGGCCTGGACCCGGAGCGGGTGCGGCTCCCCGATGGGCGGGCCGGCGATCCCGAGGCCGAGGCCCGTCGCTACGGCGCGGCGGTGAGCGGCGCCGGCGGCATCGGCCTGCAGCTGCTGGGCCTGGGCCTCAACGGCCACGTGGGCTTCAACGAACCCCCCGCGGACGCGGCGGTGGCCTGCCGCTGCGTGACGCTCAGCGACCCCACCCGCCGCCAGAACGCCGGCGCCTTCGGCGGCGATCCGAACGCCGTCCCGCAGCGGGCCATCACCCTGGGGATGGCCGAGATCCTCGCGGCCCGCCGGGTGCTGCTGGTGGTGACCGGCGGGGCGAAGGCGGCGATCCTGCGCCGCGCCCTGGGGGAGCCCCCCACGCCGGAACTGCCCGCCAGCTGGCTGCAGCACCATCCCGCCCTCACGGTGATCGCCGACGCCGGGGCCATGGGCTGAACGTCTGCCGGGGCAAAGGCCGGGACGGCCGCCTCAGCCGGGCAGGGCCGCCTCCATCAGGGCCTCATCCGCTTCCAGGTTGCTGGTGACGCTGCGCACGTCATCCAGATCTTCGAGCACATCCAGCATGCGCAGGCAGGCGGCCAGCAGCGTGCCGTCCTCGAGGCGGCAGGGCAGGGAGGCGATCCAGCGGTGCTCCCAGCCGGCCAGCGGCAGCTGCAGGTCCCGGAGCCCGTCCTGAAGGGCTTCGAGGTCGGCAAAGGCGCCGAACACTTCCACGCCCTCGGCATCGATCTCATAGCCCGCCGCCGCCGGCCCTCCCCGCTCCTCAAGGGCCAGCAGGTCCTCCAGCAGGCGCTCCTCATCGGCGCCGGGCAGGGCCAGCCGCACCACGGACCGCTGCTCGAACAGGTAGCTGACGCAGCCGGTCTCGCCGAGGTTGCCGCCGTGCTTGCCGAAGGCCAGCCGCAGGTCGGCGGCGGTGCGGTTGCGGTTGTCGGTGAGGGCCTCGATCAGCACGGCCACGCCCCCCGGTCCGTAGCCCTCGTAGCGCACCGCCTCGAACAGGTCGGCGCCGCCACCCCCCTGGCCGCTGCCCTTGGCCACGGCCCGCTCGATGTTGGCGTTGGGGAGCCCGGCCACCTTGGCCTTCTCAATGGCGGTACGCAGCTGGAAGTTGCCGGCCGGATCCGCACCGCCTCGGGCCGCCACGGTGATCTCCCGCCCCAGTCGCGTGAACAGCGCCCCCCGCCGGGCGTCCACCACCGCCTTGGTGCGCTTGATCTGGGCCCATTTGCTGTGGCCGGCCATCGCGAAGTCGCAGGGGGGTCAACCGGCGGCGTCGAACACCAGCCGGGGCAGGAGCAGGCCCTTGCCATCGGCCCGGGCGATGCCCGCCAGATTGCCATCCGGGGTGAGCACGGCGACGGGCCCCTCAGGCAACTGCTCCACCGTACGGGGCAGGGACCGGCCGCAGCGCCACGGCGACAACTGGGCCGGATCGAGGCGCTGGCGCGGCAGGTCCACCAGCACATCCAGGGGGTCCAGCAGCGGCGGCAGGGGGCCGCTCGCCAGCCGCTCCATGGTGATGGCCTGGTGCAGACCGAAGCCCAGGGCGGCGGTGCGGCGCAGGCTGGCCAGGGCGCCGCCGCAGCCGAGGGCGTCCCCCAGGTCCCGCGCCAGGGCCCGCACGTAGGTGCCGGCGGAACAGCGCACCTCCAGCTCCAGGCGACCGTGCTCGGCGTCCCAGCCCAGCAGGTCGAGGCCGTGGATCCGCACCGGCCGCGCCGCCAGCGCCACTTGCTCCCCCGCCCGGACCCGGGCGTAGGCCCGCTGGCCCTCCACATGCACCGCGGAGACCTGGGGAGGCACCTGGAGGATCTCGCCCCGGAAGCGCCCCAGGGCCCGCTCCAGGTCCTCGGGGCCGAGGGGCGGTACGGCCGTGCGTTCCAGCACCTCCCCCTCGAGGTCGTCGGTGCCGGTGCGCACGCCCAGCTGGACGGTGCCGCGGTAGGTCTTGTCGCCGGGCAGGTAGGGCAACAACCGGGTGGCGGGGCCCAGGGCGATCGGCAGCACCCCGGTGACCGCCGGATCGAGGGTGCCGCCATGGCCCACCCGCCGCAGGCCGTAGGCCCGCCGCACCCGGGCGACGCCGTCGTGGGAGGTCAGGCCGGCGGGCTTGTCGAGCACCAGGAAGCCGCAGCCGTGGCGCGACGGCGGGGATGGCGGCAGCCTGGAAGGACCTTCTCCCATGCTCAGGCGCCGATGACGCTGCAGGACCGGCGCGAGGTCACCTTTCTGGTGCTGGCCGGCATCTTCCTGGGGACCATGGGCATGCTCAACATCCTGGGGCTGACCCGGTTCCTCCACCTGGGCAGCATCGGGTCGTTCCCGATCATCGTGGCGGTGGGGGCCCTGCCGTACCCCGTCACGTTCCTGTGCACCGACCTGATCAGCGAGATCTGGGGCGAACGGCGCGCCTCCCAGGTGGTGTGGGTGGGTCTGATGCTCAACGGCTGGATCGTCCTGGTGCTCTGGCTCGGTGGCATCCTGCCGGGCCTGGACGGATTCGGTGGGGTGGTGGGCCTGCCGGCCGACACCCACGCCGAGGGGGTGCCGGTGTTCTTCGAGGTGCGCCGGCTGGCCTTCGGCGCCGTGGGGGCCTCGATGGCCGCCTACATGGCCGCCCAGTTCACCGACGTGCGCCTGTTCCATTTCTGGAAGCGCTTCAGCAACGGCAAGGCCCTGTGGCTGCGGAACAACGGCTCCACCCTGATCAGCCAGGTGGTGGACACCTCGGCGGTGGTGCTGATCAGCCACTACGCCGCCCACGTGCTGCCAATCCGGCCGGACGAGCCGGTGCTCCCCCAGCTGGGCGTGTTCATCGCCAGCGGCTACGTGTTCAAGCTGGTGGCGGCCCTGGCCGACACCCTGCCCTTCTACCTGCTGGTGGGCTGGCTCCGGCGCTATCTGGAGGTGCCGGGGGACGGCGCCGAACTGGCGGACGCCCCCCTGCCGGGGGCCTAGGCGCCGACGGCGATGTTGATGCGCTTGCGGTTGCGCAGGCCGCGCTTGATGGATTCGAAGCTGACGACGCCGTCCACCAGGGCGAACAGGGTGTCGTCGGAACCGCGGCCGACATTGACGCCCGGGATCACCGAGGTGCCGCGCTGGCGGATCAGGATCGAGCCGGCGCTGACGGTCTCACCGCCATAGCGCTTGACGCCGAGGCGCTTCGAGTTGGAGTCGCGGCCGTTGCGGGTGGAGCCTGTGCCTTTCTTGTGGGCCATGGGAACGGGGAGACGGGTGAACGGGAGGGGGAGGAAGAGGCTGGGGCCCGATCAGACGATCGACTTGCCGCCGACCTTGATCGACTGGACCATCACCCGGGTGAGTTCCTGGCGGTGGCCGTTCTTGCGGCGGGTCTTCTTCTTGGGACGCATCTTGTAGACGATGATCTTCTGGCCGCGGCGATGGGCCATCACCTTGAGCTCCACCGTGGCTCCAGCCACGTAGGGCTGGCCGAGGGTGGTGCCGGAGGCGTCCTTGACCAGGAGCACGTTCTCCAAGGTCACGGTGCTGTCGACTTCGGCGTTGAGGCGGTCGAGATCGACGTAGCGATCCGGCTGGAGCCAGAACTGCTGGCCGGACGCCTCGACGATGGCGTAGGCGCCGGTGGCGTCGCCCTGGGCACCGGCAGCGGGCGCGCTCAGGGGTTCCTTCTGGGGGGCTTGGGTCATCGCTCAGGGGGCGTGGCCAGGCTGGCGGCTGGAAGCCACCATTGGGCCTGGGCGCACGGAATCGAAAGACAGAACTAAGATCCTCCCGTCCGGGCCTCCCTTCCGTCAAGAATCAGCCCGGTCAGGGGAGCTCCCCGCCGCAGCGGTCGATGCCCCAGCCGGTTCTCAACATCCTCTCTCTCATCCAGACCCCGGCCCTGGCCGAGGCCTGCGGCCAGTGGCTCAGGGGCGGTCGCTACCAGCTGGTGCCGGTGGACCCCGCCGCCGGACCCCTGGAGCAGCTGGAGCAGCGCCGCGAGGACTTCGACGGCATCCTGCTGGAGGAGGGCGCCGTCGATGGCAGCTTCTTCGGCAGCCTGCACGACCAGGGCCTGGAGCTGCCGGCCGTGCTGATCGGCCCGGTGGACGGCGAGGTGAAGTTCCACGAGGCGGAGGTCCGCCTGCCCCCCGACCAGCTGGAGCAACTGAGCTACAGCCTGGACGCGGCCGTCTCCCGGTTCCTGCGCAGCAACACCCTGCCGGCCGACAGCGAAGTCAAGGCGGCGACGCACGACGGCTGGAAACTGCCGAATCGGCTCAACGGACGGCTCGGGTACCTGGGGGTCTATTACAAGCGGGATCCCTCCCGCTTCCTGCGCAACCTGGAGGACGGGGAACGGAACGAGCTGCTGGACTCCCTGCGGCGCACCTACCGGGACCTGCTGATCAGCTACTTCAAGAACCCCGCCGCAGCCAATCAGGCGATTGAAAGCTTCGTGAACACGGCCTTCTTCGCCGATCTGCCGATCACCAAGATGGTCGAGATCCACGTGAATCTGATTGAGGAGTTTCGCAAACTGCTGATGCTCAAGGGACAGAAGAACGATTTCCTCCAGGACTACCGTCTGGCCCTGCTCGATGTCATGGCGCACCTCTGCGAAATGTATCGACGCTCCATCCCTCCCGACCTGCCGATCGTGCCCGCCGCCGCCGAATCCTCCAGCCCCACCACCTGAGCCCCAGCCATGACCTTCCGCAAGACCTACATCCTCAAGCTCTACGTGGCCGGCAACACGCCCAATTCGATGCGGGCCCTCAAGACACTGCGCGACATCCTCGAGTCGGAGTTCCGAGGCGTCTATGCCCTGAAGGTGATCGACGTGCTCAAGAATCCCCAGCTGGCGGAAGAGGACAAGATCCTGGCCACCCCGACCCTGGCCAAGATTCTTCCCCCACCGGTGCGCCGGATCATCGGCGATCTCTCCGACCGGGAGCGGGTGCTGATCGGCCTCGATCTCCTCTACGAAGAGCTCACCGAGGATTTCCAGCTCGACGTCGACGATCTCGAAGCCGGCGGTGTGCCCTCGACGCCGGAATCCTCCTGAGCCCCGATCGGGGCCCGACTCAGGCCCGCTGCCACCCTCCCCGCCTGCGCTCCCAGGCTCGACCCCGATTCCCTTCCGACCCCACGCCCCTCTTCCATCTCTTCGATGCAGGATCCCAACGACCACGCCGCCGCTGCCAATCGGATGCAGATGCAGAAACTTCCGACGGGGATCGAAGGTTTCGATGACATCTGCCATGGCGGGCTGCCGATCGGCCGATCGACCCTGATCAGCGGGACATCAGGAACCGGCAAGACCGTCTTCTCCCTGAATTTTCTCTGCAACGGCATCCGTCAGTTCAACGAACACGGCATTTTCGTCACTTTCGAGGAATCCCCCCTCGACATCCTGCGCAACGCCTCCAGCTTCGGCTGGAATCTGCAGGAGATGGTCGAGCAGAACAAGCTGTTCGTTCTCGATGCCTCCCCGGATCCCGATGGCCAGGAGGTTTCCGGCAGCTTCGATCTCTCCGGCCTGATCGAGAGGATTCACTATGCGATCCGCAAATACAAGGCGCGGCGCGTGGCGATCGACTCCATCACCGCCGTCTTCCAGCAGTACGACGCCATCTCCGTGGTGCGGCGCGAGATCTTCCGGTTGATCGCCAGGCTCAAGGAGATCGGTGTCACCACGGTGATGACCACCGAACGGGTCGATGAGTATGGGGCCATCGCCCGCTACGGCGTCGAGGAATTCGTCTCCGACAACGTGGTGATCCTGCGCAACGTGCTGGAGGGGGAGCGGCGGCGGCGCACGGTGGAGGTGCTCAAGCTGCGCGGCACCACCCACATGAAGGGGGAATTCCCCTTCACCATGGGCAGCCACGGCATCAGTGTCTTCCCGCTGGGGGCGATGCGCCTCACCCAACGTTCCTCCAACGTGCGCCTCAGCTCCGGCGTGCCCCGGCTCGATGAGATGTGCGGGGGTGGCTTCTTCAAGGACTCCATCATCCTGGCGACCGGCGCCACCGGCACCGGCAAGACCCTGCTGGTCAGCAAGTTCGTGGAGGATGCCTGCCGCAGCAAGGAGCGGGCGATCCTGTTCGCCTACGAGGAATCCCGCTCCCAGCTGCTGCGCAACGCCACCAGCTGGGGCATTGATTTCGAGCAGATGGAGCAGGACGGCCTGCTCAAGATCATCTGCGCCTATCCGGAATCCACGGGCCTCGAGGATCACCTGCAGATCATCAAGACCGAGATCAGCCAGTTCAAGCCGTCCCGGATGGCGATCGATTCCCTCTCCGCCCTGGCTCGGGGTGTCAGCCACAACGCCTTCCGGCAGTTTGTGATCGGGGTGACGGGCTATGCCAAACAGGAGGAGATCGCTGGATTCTTCACCAATACGTCCGAAGAATTCATGGGAAGCCATTCGATCACCGATTCCCACATCTCCACCATCACCGACACCATTCTGCTGCTGCAGTATGTGGAAATCCGCGGCGAAATGGCCCGGGCTCTGAACGTGTTCAAGATGCGCGGTTCCTGGCACGACAAGGGCATCCGGGAATTCGTGATCACCGGCAACGGGCCGGAAATCAAGGATTCCTTCGCCAACTTCGAGCGCATCATCAGTGGGGTGCCCCATCGCATCACCACCGACGAACGGGCCGATCTGGGCCGGATCATGCGCAGCATGGACGGGGAGAGCTGAGCCGCCGCATCAGCCCCCCTATCTTCAGCTGTGCAGCGCCCGCTGGTTGGAGCGGTGGAAGCGGGCCATCAGCAGGGGCCCCAGCACGCTTCTGAAGTGGCGCGTGATCTGTTCACGGCGCTGGTTCAGGACCGGTGCGGCATGGTTGGCCTCGACCAGGGACGGCGGGGCTCCGATCGCCTGCAGGAAGCGGGGCAGCAACCCTTCCGCTCCGACTGCCCGGTCATAGTCGAGGAGCTGCAGCGGCGAATTCGAAAGGCCTCGCCACCTGCGAACAAAGGCACGTTGATCGCAGAACTTGGAATAACGCCTTCCCCACAGAAGAAAAGGGAGGGCGAAACCGGGATAGCCCAGGCGGGCCCGCAGCCCGGATCGCCTCAGCTCGCAGTACAACGACTCCAGATAATCGTCCACACGACGCAGAAACATCAGCCAACTCACGGTGTGTCCCTCCGCAAGGAGGCTTGCCTCCAGCCGTCTCAATCGATCGGGCCGCACGACCAGCAGACTGAGATCCTCGCAACTGATGACCGCCCGGGGCAGCGGACAGCGCCGCAGCTCCTGCACGAGCTCCTCCAGTCCGCCGTGGGCCGGATTCCAGCGCTTGTCTTCGAGCAGCTCGAAAGCAAGCTGATGGTGACCGGACTCCGGGGAATAGGTTCCCGCTGTCGGGACGTAGATGCCCACGGCCTCAAGATCTGCCGCCCGCCGCCTGAGGAAGGCCTGGATGGATGTGCTCCCCGTCTTGTGGTCGCCAATATGGAGGAACAGATGCATCGACGGGAGATGGCGCCGGGAGCCCGATCCTACGCGTCATGCCGAGGGTCGCTCAGCCATTGATGACACGCCGATTGCCGCGCTGGAAGCGGGCCATCAACAGCGGCCTCAGGAACCGCCGGTAGCGGCGTGTGACGTGCTCCATCCGGCTGTTGAGTCGGGACTGTTCGGAGACTGCGGTGGCGATGAGGGCCTCAGGAGCACCGAGGATGGTCAGGAAACAGGGCAGAACACCCTGCCTGGCCAGGGCCTGGTCGTAGTCGCGCAGCAGCAGCCGGGAGGCCGACAGCTGGCGCCAGCGGCGGGCAAAGACCACAAAATCGAAGTAGTGCACGGAACCGCCGAATCGCTGCGTCTGTCGATATTTTCCCCAGGCCAGGATGGAGAGAACGAAGCCCGGGTAGCCGAAGCGGGGGCGCACCCCACAGCCCCAGAGGGTGGTGTAGAGGGATTCCGAATAGTCGTCGACGCGGCGCAGGAACACCACCCAGGTCAACGTATGTCCCTCCCGCCGGAGGGTCGATTCCAGACGACGCAGCGCGTCCGGCTTCTCCACAAGACAGCAGAAATCTTCGCTGCTGATGACAGCTTTCCTCAGGGTCGGAGAGCTGTCGGCCAGACGCAACTCGTCGACGAGTTCCTGCAAGCCTCCGAGGGTGGGATCGTAGCGACTGTCACCGGCCAGCTGGAAGGCCAGATTGTGATGGCCGGAGCTGTCACAGAGGGTGCCGGCCGAGGGAACCAGGAGGCCGGAGTCGGCGAGCTCACGGGCCCAGGTCCTCAGACAGGCCTGCAGGGATGTGGTTCCTGTCTTGTGGGTTCCGATATGGACGAAGACATGCATTCTCTGTGGGAGAGGCCGGAATGGCCAGCGCGAGCCTACGCGGGGATTCTTCGGTCCGCTTCGATGTCGGCCAGGGAGGCCGAGCGCTCCGCCTGGACCCGGAGTTCATCACCGTCGGCCTCCTCCAGGGGCAGGTCGAACCAGAAGGTGGTGCCCACGCCGGGCTCGCTGGCCATCCGGGCCTGGCTGCCGTGCTTCTCGAGGATGCCCCGCACGATCGAGAGTCCCAGCCCGGTGCCGGCCTCGGTATGCACGGCGTTCTCGACCCGGAAGAAGCGCTCGAAGATCCGCGCCTGGTCGGCCTCGGAGATGCCGCAGCCGGTGTCGGCGATCTCCACCCGCAACCGCGGCAGCCGCGAGGTGAGGGTGCAGGAGGGATGGGCCTCCGGTCCGCCGGCGGGATCCAGCGGGCAGTGGTCGGGCCAGGGATAGGCGCGCAGCAGCAGCTGGCCGCCGCTGCGGGTGAACTTGAGGGCGTTGCCCACCAGGTTGTCGAACACCTGCAGCAGCAGATCCCAGTTGCCCCGCACCCGGGGCAGGTGCTGATCCCCGCTGAAGAGCAGCATCACCCCCTTCTCCTCGGCGTTGAGCCGGTAGGTGCGCAGGGTCTGCTCGATCGCCGGCGCCAGGTCCATGGGCTCCAGCTGCCAGACCCGGTCGGACTCCAGCCGGGACAGGTCGAGCACGTCGGTGACCAGGCGGGAGAGCCGGTCGGTCTCGGCATTGGCGATGCTCAGGAACTCCTTCTGCTGCTCGGCGCTGAGCAGGTCGCCCATGTCATGGAGCGTCTCCACATAGCTCTTGATGTTGCACAGGGGGGTGCGCAGCTCGTGGGACACGTTGCTGATGAAGCGGCTCTGGGCGGCGTTCAGCTCCACCTCCCGGGTGAGGTCCTGAATCGTCATGGCGATGCCCTTGAGGGTTTCGCCGCTGGCATCCCGCACCGACTGGAGCACGATGCGCAGGGTGCGGGGGGGGTCCCCGAAGCTGCAGCGCACCTCGGTGGTGTCCCGCTCGCTGCTGATCAGGCTGGCGAGGGGAACGTGCAGCTCCATCGCCAGCCGGTCCGGCAGCTCGGCTTCCAGGTCGCTGCCCTCCAGGTTGCGGCCCTCCCAGCGGAACAGACGGCGGGCGGTGGGGTTGGCCAGCACGATCCGGCCCTCGGCATCGAGCAGCACGGCGCCGTCGGCCATGGTGGCGATCAGGGACTGCTGCTTCACCTGGGCGGCGGTGAGCTCCTCGATGTTGGCGGCCTTGTAGACCTCGAGCTGGGAGGCCATCGTGTTGAACCCGTTGAGCAGCTCCCCCAGCTCACCCCCCACCGGCAGGGCGATGCGGGTCTCGAAGTTGCCCCCGGCGATCGATCGCACCCCCCGCAGCAGCTCCTTCACCGGCTGGGTGATGGTGAGGGCATTGAACACCGAACCCAGGATCACCAGCACCCAGATGGAGATGAACACCGCCACCGTCACCTCCCGGGTGAGGGCAGCGCTGGCCAGGAGTGTCTCGTTGGGGTTGATGCCCAGGGCCACCACCCCGAGATAGCGGCCGTCGCTCACCATCGGCACGAACACGTCGGTGACCTGGCCGTCCGGGGTGAGGTGCTGGCGGATCAGGGGGTTGTCGGGGCGGCGCTGGATGTCGGCCGGCAGCTCCAGGCGGCGGCTGAGCACCCGCTCCCCCATGCCGGTGCTGCCGCCCATCGGGATGCCGAGGTAGATCACCCCGTCCGAATCGGCGAAGAAGATGTAACGGAGACTGCGGCTCGACTGCCAGAAGCGTTCGGCCACCGAAGCCAGTTCGCGGTCGTTGCCCTCCGCCACCAGGGGGGTGACGTTGGCCGACAGCAGCAGACCGAGATCCCGGGCGAAGCGGGTGTCGCTCATCCGGGCATCGCGCTGGATGCCATTCAGGGCCAGGAAGGTGATGCCCGTCATCAGCAGGCTCACCACGAGGGTGGCGACCGCCAGCAGCTTGGTCTGGAGGCTGAACTCGGCCCACCAGCGCTGCAGGCGCGCCCGCCAGAGGCTGAAGGAGCCGGCAGCCTCGGTGCCGCCCAGGGTGGGGCCGGATGCGGACGGGGTCATGGCAGAGCCGGGCGTCGCGTCCGCACCTGGTGGCCGATGTCGCGGCGGTAGACCATGCCCTCGAATCCCACCCGTCCCAGACCGTCGTAGGCCCGCTCGAAGGCGGTGTCGAAGTCGTCGGCCTGGGCCACCACCGCCAGCACCCGGCCGCCCGCCGTGACCACGGGGCCCGCCTCGCTGCGGCGGCTGCCGGCATGGAACAGCTGCAGGTCAGGGGCGTCCCCCAGGTCGCCGTCGATCGGATCACCGCGACGCACTTCGCCGGGATAGCCCGCGGCGGCGGCGATCACGCAGGCGCTGCAGCGCGGTTCGATCGTCAGCGGGGGGGCCTGCTCGAGGCGGCCGGTGGCGCAGGCCAGCAACACCTGGGCCAGTTCCGGACCGAGCAGGGGCATCAGGGTCTCGCACTCCGGATCCCCGAAGCGGCAGTTGAACTCGATCACCCGCAGGCCGGCCTCGGTGAGCATCAGGCCGGCGAAGATCACGCCGCGGTAGTCGATGCCCCGGGCCCGCAGGGCCGCCAGGATCGGCTCTAGCACCCGCTGGCGCACCTGCTCCATGCCCGCCGCATCCAGCAGTCGGGCGGGGGCGTAGGCCCCCATGCCGCCGGTGTTGGGACCGGTGTCCCCCTCGCCGATGCGCTTGTGGTCCTGGGCCGGGGGCAGCAGCACCATGGAGCGGCCGTCGGTGAGGGCGAACACCGACACCTCCGGTCCGTGCAGGCGCTCCTCCAGCACCAGGGAGGGGGCGGCGGCTTCCCCGGGGGCGGCGCTCTGGAAGCGGCCGGCGAACACCTCCTCGATGGCCTCCCGGCACTGCTCAAGGCTGTCGGCCACCGTCACGCCCTTGCCGGCGGCCAGGCCATCGGCCTTCACCACCAGGGGACGGCCATGGCGTTCGAGGGCCTCCAGGGCCTGCTGGCGATCCGTCGCCGCCCAGTAGCCGGCCGTGGGCACGCCCGCTTCCTGCATCAGATCCTTGGCCCAGCGCTTGCTGGCCTCCAGCAAAGCCCCGTCGGCACCGGGGCCGAAGACCGCCAGCCCCTCCGACCGCAGCCGGTCCGCCAGGCCGGCGGCCAGGGGCGCTTCCGGGCCCACCACCACCAGGTCGATGGCGTGGGCGCGGCAGGCCGCCGCCAGGGCGCCATGGTCGCTCTCGGCGATGGCCAGCTGGCCGCAGCCCGCCAGGGCGGTGGTGCCGCCGTTGCCGGGGGCCACCAGCACCTGCTCCACCCCGGGGCAGCGCGCCAGGGCCCAGCCCAGGGCGTTCTCGCGGCCACCGCCACCCACCACCAGGATCCGGGCCGGCACCGGGGACGGGGGGGAAGGGTCGGTCACGGTCAACGGGGCCACGGGGCGGAGGGGGCGCGGAAGGGGGGTGGATCGGGG
>NZ_JAGQBM010000075.1:0-13238 GCF_024345635.1 Cyanobium sp. Lug-B | reverse complement strand
GGAGGCCGGCGGCACCTACGCCCCCGCCCTCGAGCCCCCGCCCCGCCGCGCCGGTGACCGCGCCGGCCAGCTCGCCCTCACCCGCGCCAGCGGCCCCCGGGCCGTGCCCATCGCCCTCTGCCAGGCCCTGGCCGACTACTTCGGCCTGCCCCTCAACCGCGATGCCCTGGCCGATCAGGTGGACGCCATCCTGCAGCGCCAGGACCGGCTCAACCTGGTCAACATCGGCCAGATCATGGACACCCTCGGCCTGCGGGTGGTGCTCTCCCGCGTGCCCGCCAGCCGCCTGGCCCGGGTGCCCGCCCCGGCCCTGCTGTTCCAGAACGGCCATTTCGGCCTGCTCGACGGCGTCGAGCCCGACGGCCGCGCCCGCCTGCTGGAGGCCGAGCTTGGCGCCCTGCTGGTGCCGGTCGAGGAGCTGATCACCCACGACGGCGGCCAGGTGGAGCTGCTGCTGTTCGACCGCAAACCCGATGCCAAGCAGCAGCGCTTCAGCTGGAGCTGGTACCTCCCCTTCCTGCGTCCGCACCGCCGTGAGCTGATCGAGGTGGTGGTGGCCTCGGTGGTGATCAACGCCCTGCGGCTCGTCTTCCCCCTCGGCCTGATGGTGCTGATCCAGAGCGTGGTGGCCAGCCGCAACATCGGCGCCCTGGTGAGCATCGCCAGCGTGATGCTGCTCGCCACCCTGGTGGAGAGCATTTTCAAGACCCTGCGCAGCTTCCTGTTCACCGATCTGGCCAACCGCGTCGACCAGGAGGCCAAGGCCACGATCCTCGACCAGCTGGTGCGCCTGCCCCAGGGCTTCTTCGATGCCCGCCCCGTGGGCCAGATCACCTTCTACTTCTCCCAGCTCGATCGCCTGCGCGACTTCCTGCTCGGCCAGACCCTGCCCACGCTGATCGACTTCGCCTTCAGCCTCATCTATCTGGCGATCCTTTTCGCCATCAGCCCCCTGCTCACCCTGGTGACCCTGGCCACCCTGCCCCTGATCGCCGCGGTGGGGCTGGTCAGCAATCCCCTGGTGCGCAGCCAGATCAACCGCACCATGGCTAGGGCCGTGCGCGCCTCCAGCTTCCTCAACGAGGCCATCACCGGCATCCAGACGATCAAATCCCAGAACGCCGAACTCAAGACCCGCTGGGAGTTCCAGAACCGCTACGCCGCCTACATCGGCGAGGACTTCAAACTCAAGGTGACCCGCGAATCGATCGCCAACCTCTCCAGCTTCCTCAGCAACATGGGGCAGCTGGTGGTGATCGCCGTGGCCATCTGGCTGATCATCCAGGGCGATCTCAACCTCGGCGCCCTGTTCGCCTTCAACATCCTCTCCGGCTACATCCGCCAGCCCCTGGTGCAGCTGGTGGCCACCTGGCAGGACTTCCAGTTCAACAGCCAGGCCCTGCGCATGGTGGCCGATGTGGTCGACCGCGACACCGAGCAGACCGCCGAGCAGGCCGGCAACATCCCCCTGCCCCCGCTCCAGGGCCGGGTGCAGTTCGTGGATGTGGGCTTCCGCTTCTCCGACCAGGGTCCCCTGGTGCTCGACGGCGTCGATCTGGAGGTCCCCGCTGGTTCCTTCGTGGGGCTGGTGGGCGGCTCCGGCAGCGGCAAGTCCACCCTGCTCAAACTCCTCTCCCGCTTCTACGCCCCCCTGCGGGGCAGCGTGCTGATCGACGGCCTCGACATCGGCAAGGTGGAGCTCTATTCCCTGCGTCGGCAGATCGGTGTGGTGCCCCAGGATTCGCTGCTCTTCGACGGCACGATCCGCGAGAACCTGCTGATGGTGAAGCCCGATGCCACCGCCGCCGAGATGATCCGCGCCGCCCGCATCGCCTGCGCCCACGACTTCATCATGCAGATGCCCCAGGGCTACAACTCCAGCGTCGGAGAACGGGGCGCCGGCCTCTCCGGCGGCCAGCGCCAGCGCCTCGCCCTGGCCCGGGCCGTGCTCCAGAACCCCCGCATGCTGATCCTCGACGAAGCGACCAGCGCCCTGGACGCCAGCACCGAACGCCAGGTGTGCATCAACCTGTTCGAGGCCTTCCGGGGCCGCACCGTCTTCTTCATCACCCACCGCCTCTCCACCGTCCAGCCCGCCGACCTGATCGTGCTGATGGACCGGGGTGCCGTGATGGAGCAGGGCAGCCACCGCCAGCTGATGCAGCTGCGCGGCTGGTACTACGCCCTCTACCGCAGCCAGAACCAGGAGGGACTCAGCTGATGACCACCCCGCCCCGCGCCTCCGATCCCGCCTCCCGCCTCGTCGCCCTGCTCGACGGTTGCGTCAGCTGGCTGCGCTCCCCCCGCTCCAGCCGCCGCCAGCCGGTGATTCCGGTGCGCGTCGATCTGGTGGGCCAGGGCTCCCTGCCCGCCGGGGCGCCGGCGGCCGACCCCACAGGCCCCACAGACCCGGCCCCGGCCAGCCACCCCTTCGGCAGCGGCCTGGCCACCTCCGGCTCGGAGGCGGCCCAGGAGTGGTCGTTCCGCGACACCGTGGTGCTGCGCAAGAGCCGCCGCAGCTCCAGCCTGCTGGTTTGGGCGGGGGTGGGGGGGGTGGCCGCCCTGGGCCTCTGGAGCGTCACCGCCCCGATCTCCGAAACCGTGGCGGTGCCCGGCAAGCTCGAACCCACCAGCACCGTCAAGGACGTGGCCTCCCCCGTCCCCGGTGTGGTGGAGGAAGTGCTGGTGAAGGAGGGCCAGGCGGTGAAGCAGGGCCAGCCCCTGATCCGTTTCGACCTGCGCGAACCCCGCAGCAAGCTGGCCGCCGCCGAGAGCATCCGCGAGCGGCTGCTCAACGAGAACCGCATCGCCAAGGCCACCCTCGGCGAGGAGGCCGCCACCGCCGGCCTCACCGCCAACCAGCGCAGCCAGCTGCGGGACCGCGCCCGCGAGCTCAACAGCCGCCTGGAGGCCGCCCGCGAGGAGCTGGCCAAGAGCACCACCCGCCTGGCCGGCTACCGCGATTCCCTGCGCATCTACAGCGACATCGAACGCCGCTACCAGTCGCTGGTGCGCGATGGCGCCGTCAGCGAGGTGCAGCTGCTCGAGGCCCGCAACCGCATGCAGGACCTGCAGACCAACGTGGCCGAGGAGGAGCGCGAGATCGCCCGGCTGCGCTCCCAGCTGATCAACACCGGCTCCGGCACCGACGTGGAGCTGCGCGCCGCGATCGAAGCCAACCTGCGCCAGATCAGTGACCTCGATGCCCAGATCCGCCAGGCCAGTCTCCAGATCCAGTACGGCGTGCTCACGGCTCCCGCCGATGGCCTCGTCTTCGACATCGACGTCAGCGCCGGCAGCGTGGTGGGTGCCGCCGCCACCACCCCCCTGCTGAAGGTGGTCCCCCAGGATTCGCTGCGGGCCAAGGTTTATCTACCCAACAAGGCCATCGGCTTCGTGCAGGTGGGCCAGAGCGCCGAACTTTCGCTCGAGACCTTCCCCGCCAGCAGCTTCGGCTACGTGCCGGCCAAGGTGGAGCGGATCGGCTCCGATGCCCTCACCCCCGAGGAGCAGGCCCAGGTGCTCGGCACCCAGGCCGAGGGCCTCCACTTCCCGGTGATCCTCAAGCTCGGCCGCCAGACCATCCCCCTGCCCGACAAGGACAGCGTGCCGCTCCAGGCCGGCATGGCCCTCACCGCCGACATCAAGCTGCGCGAGCGGCGGGTGATCAGCCTGCTCACCGGCCTGTTCGAGGACCAACGCCGCAATCTCCAGCGCCTGCGGTCCCAGTGAGCGCCAGACCAACGGGAGACTGGTGGCGCTTCGTGCCGCCCGAACAGCGCCGGCGCCGCCGCTTCAAGGCCTGGCGCCTGCGCTTCAGGGAGCGACTGCGCCAGCGCTGGGTGGGCCTCGCCCTGGCCTTCCTCGCCTACGGCCTGGTGCTGCTCTGGCTGGTGCTCCACCTGCCCCCGGTGGTGAGCCTGCTCGCCCTGGCGCCGATGATTCTGCTGCCCCTGCTCGGCTACCTCACCTACTGGCTGCTGTGGAAGGAGTTCCACGAGTGAGGCCCCCGTGCTGTCGGCCGGCCGCGCTCAGCTCTTCACGTACAGGCTCGGCAGCGCCCCCAGCAGCCACTGGGGCATGAACTGCTCCCCACCGGCGAAGCCGATCTTGCCGGGCGCGTAGAAGAGCAGGGCCGCCAGCACCGCCTGGGCGGCCCTGGGTCGGGTCATGTTGCGCACGTACTGGGCCAGCTGGGCCCGCAGCTGCCGGTCCTCCTCCGTCAGGTGGCTGCCGGCGTAGCCGCTGCGCAGCACCTTGCGGTAAAGATCGCCGAAGGTGCTCTCGAACAACTTCTGCAACTGCTCGTCGGGGGTGTCCAGCCAGATCTGGCCCAGCTGGCGCCGGTAGCCGCCCAGCTCCTGGCGGATGGCGCCATCCTCGGGGTCGATCTCGAACAGGTTCAGCAGCCCGTTGAGGCGGGTGAGGAACTCCTCGCTGCCGGTGAGCTGCAGGGCCTGGGCACCGGTGAAGCCGGAGAGCTGGGGCAGGGGCGACAGCTCCGGCCCCACGGCCACCGATCCCGTCGCCGGCGCCGTCGCCGTTCGTGCCCCGGCCGAGCCCGCCGGTGCCAGGGCCCGACGCTCTAGGGGGCTGGGCTGGCGCAGGCGCGGCAGCAGTTCCGGCTCGAACAGGCTGGCGTAGTCCTCCAGCAACCAGGCCGGAAGAGTCTGTTCGCAGTTGCGCACTTTCATCTTGCCGCGGCGAAAGTAGGGCATCACCGCCAGCAGAACGTTGGCCATTTCCGGCCGATCGAAACCGCTCTGGAGCCGCTCGGAGAGGTGGTCTCTCCAGCTCTCTTCGTCGCGCAACAGCGGCTGGGAGGCCAGCTCGCCGCTGATCATCTGGCGGTAGCTCTCGCCCACAGCCGAGCCATAGAGAAGCTCCAGCGCGTCGATCGGTGCACTCAACCAGAACTTCGACAGGCACTGGCGGGCCAGCCGGGCCTCCGCCAGCCGTGAGGGGGTGGCTTCGTGGGCGAAATCGGCGAAAATCGTGCCCAGCCGCGCCGCCGACCAGGGCGTGATCTGGGGCCGGCGATCCATCTCCATCGGGATGGTGCCTGGATCGCTCACCAGCGTATCCAGCAGACCACTATCTTTCTGCAGCTTTCTTTCACCCCAGCTCACCGTATCCCGGCGTCCGAACAGACGGCTCCAGAGCGACATGACGCAGGTCAGTTCAGGCAGCGGGATTGTAATAGCGTTGACCGATGGAACTGTTGCTGATCCATCAGAACCATCCCGGCCAGTTTCGTGACCTGACTCCCGCCCTCGAACGCCGCGGCCACCGCGTGCTCGGCCTGGGGGCCTCCCCCCGCGGCCAGCGGTTTGACTACGCCTGGCAACCGCCGGCGCTGCCGGAGGGCCTGGCCGATCCCCAGCTGGAGACCCATCTGCACCGGGCCGCCCGGGTCCAGGAGCGCTGCCTGCAGCTGCGCGAGGAGGGGTATCGCCCGGAGGCCGTGATCGGCCACAGCGGCTGGGGGGAGCTGCTCTACCTGCGCGACGTCTGGCCCGAGGCGGTGCTGATCGCCTACCCCGAGCTCTATGCCGCCCCGCTCCTGCTCGGCTACGGCTTCGATGCCGACCTGGGCGCCCCCTCCCACGCCCTGCGGGCCCAGTGGCGCCGCGGCAACCTGATGGGCCTGGCGGCCGTGGCCGACGCCGACGCCTGCGTCGTGCCCACCCGCTTCGCCCGCGACACCTTCCCAGAGCACCTGCGCAGCCGTTTCCACGTGCTGCACGAAGGCATCGCCCTGCCGCCCGCCGCCACCGGCAGCACCAGCCTGCGGCTGGAGGGCGGCCCCACCCTGGTGAAGGGGGATCCGGTGATCACCTTCGCCAGCCGCAACCTCGAACCCCTGCGGGGCTTCCGCAGTGTCATGCGGGCCCTGCCGGCCGTGCTGGCCGCCCGCCCCGACTCCCGGGCCGTGATCGTGGGGGGCACCGGCAACGGCTACGGCGCCCCCTCCTCCCACCCCGAAGGCCACAAGGGCGAACTGCTGGCCCTGCTCGGCCACCGACTGCCCCTGGAGCGGGTCCATGTCCTGCCGCCCCTGGCCCACCGCGATCTGCTGGCCCTGTTCCGCCTCAGCGCTGTCCACGTCCACCTCAGCTATCCCTACGCCCTCTCCTGGAGCCTGCTGGAGGCCATGGCCTCCGGCGCCCTGGTGGTGGGCTCCGCCAACCCGCCGATCAACGAAGTGATCCAGCACGGCCACAACGGGCTGCTGGTGCCCTTCAACGACCCCGATCAGCTCGCCGCCACCCTGCTGAACGTGCTGGCCGACCCGCCCGCCTACGCCGCCCTGGCGGCAGCGGGCCGCGCCACCGTGGCCGCCCGCTACGAGGTGAACCGTGCTGCCGAGGCCTTCGAGGCCCTGATCTTCAGCCTGCGACTGCTGCGCTGAGCCCCGCAATCCCGCCGGCTCAGCGGTGGCGGTGGTGGGCCAGGGCCTGCAGCACCGCCTCCACCACCGGCCGCCAGTCCCGGTCGTCGGCCTGGCGGAACAGTCGCAGACTCGGGTACCAGGGGCTGTCGGCCCGTTGCCGGAGCCAGCGGGGATCGGCGCTGAAGGGCAGCAGCACCCAGGCCGGATGGCCCATCGCCCCGGCCAGATGGGCCATGGCGGTGTCCACCGTGATCAGCAGGTCGGTGCTGGCCAGCATCCGGGCCGTGGCCAGAAAATCGCCGTCGGGGGCAATGGCGTCGCCGAAGAGGTGGGCCACGGGCTTCGAGAACTGCCGGTCCTCCCCCTGCTGCAGCAGCACCGGCTCACCACCCAGAGCCACCACCCCCTCCACCAGCGTCACCAGTGCAGCGGCCGGCAGCGTGCGCTTGCGGTATTCCCGAGTTGTGAAGCCATCGCTGAGCTTGCGGCCGCTGGCCCAGGTGAGTCCGATCCGCGGCGGCTGGCCGAAGTCCTTCCCGGCGGCGGCCGGGGCCAGGCCCCGCAGGTAGGTGCCGCGCCCATCCGGCCCCGACGGCTGGGGGCAGGGGGCACCCCCGAGGGCCGCCGGCAGCGAAAGCAGGCTCACCACATTGTCGCCGGCAGGCTCCTCGCGACCGACGCCGGGCGGCTCCCGCCTGGCCCGCACCTCCGGTGGCTGGGGCAACCAGGCCAGCCCCACCTGCAGCAGCCGCACCAGCGAGGGTTCCACCTCCAGCACCACCGGCTGGCCCCGCGCGGCGGCCTGCTCCATCAGGGGGGGGATCCAGCGCAGGTACTGCAGGCCATCCCCCAGGCCCTGCTCGGTGCGGACGCACAGCCGCCGCGCCCGGGCCACCACGGCCCCCACCCCTCCCTCCGGTCCGGGGGCGTGGCTGGCCAGTTCGAAACGGCGTTCGGCCAGGGCGAAGGCCTCCTCGTAGGCCTCCAGCCCGATCAGCACCGAGGCATGGTTGCAGGCCACTTCCGGGCCATCCCCCAGCTGACGGCTGGCCCGGAAGGCCCGGTCGGCCGCTTCGAAACGGTTGAGGTCGCGCAGGCTGTTGCCGATCCCCATGAACGGGGCAGGGCTCCGGGGCGCCAGCAGCGAGGTACGCCGGTAGAGCACCAGGGCTTCCTCCGGTTGATCGGACAGCCACAAGGCATTGGCCGCCCGCAGCAGCAGGGCTGGATTCTCCCCATGAGACTGCAGCAAATCCGCGTAAATGCAGGCGGCTTCTTGCCATTCCTGGCAAGCTTCGGCGTGTCTGGCCTCCTCCAGCACCTGCTCGAACCCGTGGACGATCGGAAAACCAGCCATGGCGCGAATCCTGGCCCGGCCAGGAAACCGCTGCAAGTTTTTTGTCCGGTCGGCCCTGCTTGCAGCTGCCCTTAAGGCAGGGGACGATTATCTGAATTCAACACGTCCTTTCGGTGAGTCAAGGGTTCAGGTACGCGGAAATGGCATCTCCGATACATGCCCTCACGATCCCCAGGCAGTACCTTCTACACATTGGTTCACGGTGCGAAATTAAGTGGCTTCTTCCGACACCCTTTCCCTCTTTGTCCCGGATATCGGCCAGACCCTCACCCAGACGGTCAACGGAGCCGAGGTGGTCACCGGCAACCTCCGCGACGCCCTTCGGACCCAGGTCTTCCCCAATCAGGAAGGTCGGATCCGTGATGTCGGCATCCAGGCCCCCGAAAGCGGCGACACCACAACCAGATTCCTCACCCGCTCCGAAGACACATCGCTGATCGGCAATGCCGACGACAACAGCATTGTCTTCGGAGCCGTCGCCAATAATGCCTTCATCAGCACCGCCGGCGGCAATGATTCCGTCAACGTCAACAGTTTCATCGACGGCACCATTGACCTTGGCGAGGGGAACGACGTCGCCGTTACCGGTGCCTTCACGGATTCTTCCATCTCCGCTGGCGCGGGAGCCGATCAAGTCACCATCCGACGGACCGCCACTTCCGTGGACGTCGACATGGGCACCGGTGACGACACCTTGATCTTTGGAGGCAAGGTTCTGTTCTCGTCCATCGAGTTGGGAGAAGGCGCCGATGTTCTTCGCTTCAACAGGTCCGCCAGGAACACTTCCATTGATCTCGGCAACGACTTTGACATTGACAAGGTCTATTTCGAAACCCGTTCGGATATCGCCAGTGGCACGGTCATCACCGGCGCGGGCGAAGGTGACGAGCTCATCATCGGTGGCAGTGAGTACGTCTTCAGTGCTGCTGACTCCGCCTTCATCTCCACCACCGATCCAGGGGACTCGATCACCTTCGGTTGATGACCTCTGCCCATAGAGGTCACCTTGGATCAAATCCGTTTCTCTCGGAACTACATCACCTGCATCCAGAAAGGGGATCTTGCCGCCGCAAGGTCCCTGCTTTTTTTATGGACCCAGACCTATTTCGGGTCCCTGCCCGAGGCCCCCAGCCGCAGCCAGCTCACCAATCCCGACCTCTGGGGCTGCCTGGCCCAGTACGCCTCCCTCAGCGGCGATCATTCGCCGGTCGACGACTTCTGGGACCGGCTCGACACCCTCACCCCCCAGACGGTTCGCCCCGCCGCCATTCCCCTGCTGGGAATTCCGATCCTCAACCGCCCCGACCTGCTGCTGCGGCTGCTCGACAGTCTGGATGCGCCCGTCGAGATCCTCGCCATCGTTGACAACAGCCTCCAGGCTGGCCTGGAGGATGGTGAGGCCCTCAGCCGTCTGCTGGCCCGGCTGGAACGGGAGCCCCCCGCCCCCATCGGCCGGGTGCAGGTGGCGCGGCCCTTCAGCAATCTGGGGGTGGCCGCCAGCTGGAACGCCATCCTGACCGCCTTTCCCGACGCCCCCTATGCCCTGCTGGTCAACAACGATGTGGTGTTCGCCCCGGGGGTTCTGGCCGGGCTGATCCAGCAGATCGACCCGGCCCGTCCCCAGTTCCTTCCCCTGCTGCCGGCCCCTCAGGAATTCTCCGCGTTCGCCATCACCCCCGGGGTCTGGAACCGGGTGGGCCTGTTCGATGCCAATTTCCACCCCGCCTACTGCGAAGACCTCGACTACGCCGAACGCCTGCGCCGCTCAGCCGCGATCGAGTGGATCGCGCCCGAGACGCTCCAGCGGCTGCAGCAGCAGGCCAACCCCGACGCCAGCGCCACCATCGGCAGCGACCCCAGGCTCGCGGCCTGCAACCGCACCACCTACCTGCTCAACTGCCTCTGGCTGCACAGTTCCCGCCGCCTCCGCAACCCCCACCCCGGCACCTGGATGCGGCGCTGGCTGAGTCGCTGGGTGCTCGAGCCGGCCGCTTCGGCCACCGTGGGCCCATGAGCCTCCCGCTGCCCCCCGACCCCTCCGGCGATCGCACCGCCGGGCGCGGAGCCATCTTCCGCGGCTGGCCCATCAGCGGCGGGCTGGCCCTCGTGGTGACCGTCACCCTGGTGGTGGGACTGCAGCTCGGCGCCATGCCCTGGCGCTTCCGCCGGCAGATGTGGCAGCTGCAAGGTGCCCTGGCCGGCGGCCTGGCCGGGCTGGTGGTCGGCTACGTGATGGGCCGTGGCCGGCCGCCACGGCCGTGACGGGAAGGGCCTGCTGATGCGCCGCTTCCAGAACCAGCCCCTCGGGCCGAGCCCCCGGATCGTGGTGCTCGGTGCCCCCAAGCTGGGCAACTACGTGGTGCTGCAGCCGCTGCTGCGGGGCCTGCGCCACCAATACCCAGGGGCCCACCTCACCTACGTGGGCAGCCGGCGCACCCTCCCCCTGGAGGAGCTCAACCCCTGGCTCGATGCCCGCCTGCCCATCGCCGAGCGGGGAATGGAGGCCCTGCCCACCCTGGCGGCCTGGCGGCATGCCCAGACCCAGGCCGGCCACCCCGGCGTGGATCTGGTCATCAATGCCGATGGCCATGCCCCCCACACACCCGCCTGGGTCACGGCCCTGGCCCCCCGGTTCGTGGTCGGGGCCGCACGGCTCCCCTCCGGCCCCCATCCCCTGCAGGCCCTGGCCCTCGACCCCCACTGGGCCAGTCAAAGCCTCGTGACGCGCTACGCCGGCTGGATCAGCAGCAACAGCATCCGGGAACTCCACTGCCGCGTGGCCTGGGTCAGCACCGACTTCGAGCGGGTGGAGCTGCCCTCCCAGCCCCCACCCGCCGGAGTGCCACCGGTGCTGGTCGCGGTGAACGGTGAACGCAGCGCCAAACTCTGGCCGCTGCAGCACTGGCTCAGCCTGCTCGGCCAGCTGCGCCGGGAGCTGGATCTTCCCGCCACGGCGATCGGACTGATCGGCGGCCCCCCGCCCGCACGACCCCGCCAGCCGGGGGATCACCTGGAACAGGAGCTCCTGGCCCGCACCGGCCTCCGCGACCTGCGCGGCCAGCTGTCCCTGCCGGCCTTGGTGGGCGCCCTGGCCCGCAGCCGGCTCTGCATCGCCGTGGATTCTGGCCCGATGCACCTGGCGGCGGCGGCCGGCTGCCCCACCGTGGCCCTGTTCGGCACCGACAGCGAGGGCATCGGCGCCAGCCCCCGGGATCTCTGGGCGCCCCGGGCCGGCCACGTCTGGGTCAGCAGCAGCGACCAGCGCTGCACCGGCTGCCAGCAGGCCCGCTTCGACAACCCCGACTGTCTGCTGGAGCAACACCTCTGCATGGACCACCTGAGCCCAGCGTCGGTCTGGCCCCTGGTGCAGAAGGCCTGGCAGAGCTCCCGTCCCGTCAGGGCTTAGGGCTCCGGTCCGCCATCAGCTTCTCGATCTTGCGGATCCGCTGCAGGGTGGTCTGCCACACCTCCAGCTGGAAGGCCCGCTCGCGATCGCCCGCCGCCACCGCCCCCCGGCAGTCCTCCACCAGCGCCTCCAGGTCTTCGCGGCGCTCGAAGGCTTCCCAGAGCTGGCGCTCGATCCGGGCCCGCTCAATGAAGTTCCAGCGCTGCAGCCACGACATGGGAAGGGATCGGTGTAGCCCCAGTTAAGCCAGCGGGCGAGGGCGGCCGGGGATGGGACACTGGGAGCCCACGAACCCGATGGGGGAGCCGCGCGTGAAGGCCATCAGCGTTCTGGGCTCCACCGGATCGATCGGCACCCAGACCCTGGAGATCGCCGAGGAGTTCCCCGACCGCTTCAAGGTGGTGGCCCTCACCGCCGGCAACAACCTGGATCTGCTGGTGGAGCAGATCCTGCGCCACGCGCCGGAGGTGGTGGCCCTGGCCGATGCCGGCCGGCTCGGCGAACTGGCCAGCCGTCTGGCGGACCTCGAACCGGCCCGGCGCCCCGCCCGTCTGCCCGAGCTGCTGGGGGGCTCCGACGGCCTCTGTGCCGCGGCGGCCTGGCCCAGCGCCGATCTGGTGGTCACCGGCATCGTCGGCTGCGCCGGCCTGCTGCCCACCCTGGCGGCGATCCGGGCCGGCAAGGACCTGGCCCTGGCCAACAAGGAGACCCTGATCGCCGCCGGCCCGGTGGTGCTGCCCGAACTCCAGCGCAGCGGCAGCCGGCTGCTGCCCGCCGATTCGGAGCATTCGGCCCTGTTCCAGTGCCTGCAGGGCACCCCCTGGGCGGACACCGCCCGCCTCTCCACCGGCGTGCCGACCCCGGGCCTGCGGCGGATCCAGCTCACCGCCTCCGGCGGCGCCTTCCGGGACTGGCCCGCCGCCGATCTGGCCAAGGCCACGGTGGCCGATGCCACCAGCCACCCCAACTGGAGCATGGGGCGCAAGATCACGGTGGATTCGGCCACCCTGATGAACAAGGGGCTGGAGGTGATCGAAGCCCACTACCTGTTCGGCCTCGACTACGACCACATCGAGATCGTCATCCACCCCCAGAGCATCATCCACTCGATGGTGGAGCTGGCCGATTCCTCGGTGCTGGCCCAGCTGGGCTGGCCCGACATGAAGCTGCCCCTGCTCTACTGCCTCAGCTGGCCGGAGCGGCTGGAGACCCCCTGGCGCCGCCTCGATCTCACCGCCGTGGGCCAGCTCACCTTCCGCGCCCCCGACCGGGAGAAGTACCCCTGCATGGCGCTGGCCTACGCCGCCGGCCGCGCCGGCGGCACCATGCCGGCCGTGCTCAACGCCGCCAATGAGCAGGCGGTGGCCCTGTTCCTGGAGGAGGCGATTCCCTTCCTGGCCATCCCCGAACTGATCGAGCGCGTCTGCGACCGCCACCGCAGCGATCACCACGCCGCCCCCTCCCTCGACGACGTGCTGGCGGTGGATGGCTGGGCCCGGCAGGCCACCCGCGAAGCCGCCGCCACGCTGCGCAGCCATCCGGCGCCGGCCCTGCCGGCGTGAGCATGGTCCAGCACCACCTGCTGCTCTGCGCCACCCCCACCAAGGCGCTCTGCGGCGACCCGGCCGTGGGCGCAGCCAGCTGGAGCCGGCTCAAGCAGCTGGTGCGGGACCTGGGGCTGGAGGACCCCGGCCGGCCCCGGGGGGTGGTGCTGCGCACCAAGGCCGACTGCCTGCGCGTCTGCTGCGAGGGCCCGGTGCTGCTGATCTGGCCCGAAGGCCTCACCTACGGGGGCGTCACCCCCGAGCGGATCGAGCGGATCGTCCGCGAGCACGTCATCGGCGGGGTGCCGATCGAGGAGTGGATCGTGCGGCGCACTCCCTTCAGCCCTCCCCTTCCCCCCGGCTGAGGCGCCGCAGCCAGGCCACCGCCAGCCGGTCGGCCCAGCAGGCGGCCGGCCCGTCGCCGGGGGCGTGGAAGCCGTTGTGGCCGCCCCGGGGCGTGATCACGATCCGGGGCGCCACCCGGGGCACCCCGGCGCCCCCGGCGGTGGTGGCGGCCGCCAGCTGGCGCAGCGGTCC
>NZ_JAGQBM010000074.1:0-14225 GCF_024345635.1 Cyanobium sp. Lug-B | reverse complement strand
CTCCTGGGAGGGTTCGGCCCCGTCCGGCGGCTCGGGCGCGTGGGGGGCCCAGGCATCGGCCGCCCGGCGCCGCCGCACCTCCTGCTCCCGGGCCTGCTCCAGCGCCAGCTGGCGCGCCTCCCGGGCCCGCTCCTCCAGCCACCAGCCGGCCCGCTCGTAGATCTCCGTGTCGAAGAGGGTCTTGAGCAGGGCTTCACGCTCCTCGGCCCTGGCCCGCAGCACCTCGGCGAAGCGCCCCTGGGGCAGCAGGATCACCTGGCGGAACTGGGCGGCGCTGAGCCCCACCAGGGCCACCACCTCCTTGTCCACCTCGGTGGTCTTGGCCGCCACGGGTTGCTCGTCCCCACCGGCGGCCAGCCGGAACAGGAACGCCTGGGAGGGTTTGTCAGTAAAGCCCTGGCCCCGAATCTTCGGCGCCGTATGGGCCGGCACGCGCTCCACCCGGTAGCGGGCGGCGCCGCAGGAGAACTCCAGGCTCACCCGGGGCACGGCGCCGGGGGCGGCGTGGTCGGAGCGCAGCCCCTTGACGCTGCGGTCGCCCGACACCTCGCCGTAGAGGGCGAAGCAGAGGGCATCGAGCAGGAAGGTCTTGCCGGCGCCGGTGGTGCCGTGGATCAGGAACAGCCCCTCGGTGGCCAGGGCGTCGAAGTCGACCGCCACCGGATCGGCATAGGGCCCGAAGGCCTCGATCGCCAGCCGGTGGGGCTTCACCGCTCCCCTCCCCGTTCCGCCGCCTGCAGGGCGGCCTCCAGCAGCCCGGCTTCCGCCGGTGTGGCCGCCCGGCCCTGCTGGTCGGTGAAGAAGGCGGTGGCCAGCTCCAGCGGCGACCGGGCCTGGCGCACCTGGCGGTGGCGCTCGGCCTCGCCGGCGCGGGCCACGTCGGGGGGCTCGTGGCGCAGCTCGGCGATGTGGGGAAAGCGGGCCCGCAACCGGGCCATGGCCTGCAGGGGCAGGACGTCGTCGGTGAGGATCGCCCGCACCCGCGCCTCGCTGGCGCCGGCGTGAGCAGGGTCTGAGCAGAGCTCCTCGATCGGCCCCCGCAGGGTGCACAGGCGCCGGCCCACCCCCAGGGGCACCACTTCCACGCTGGGCGTCCCGTCGGCGGCCAGCTCCACGATCCGCACCGACTTGACGTGCCGCTCCTCGGAGAAGGAATAGGCCAGGGGGGTGCCCGAGTAGGCCACCCGGGGGCCGTCCAGCTGCTGGGAGGCGTGCAGGTGGCCCAGGGCCACGTAATCGAAGCCCTCAAAGGCGGCCACGCTCACCCGGTCGACGTTGCCGATGGTGAGCTCCCGCTCCGACTCCGACGTCTCGCCGCCCGCCACGAAGGTGTGGGCCACCAGCACCGCACGGTGCGGCGGCCGTTCGCGCCGATCGGCGTGGATCCGCTCGATGGCCAGCCGGGTCACCTCCTCGTGGCGGAGGCGCACGGGAGCCCCGGCCAGGGCCGGCCCGACCACCGCCGGCTCCAGGTAGGGCAGGGGATAGATGGCCACCGGCGTGCCGCCGTCGCGGGGTGTCACCAGCACCGGCTCGCTGGCCCGGGCCACGTCGCCCCGCACCGTGACCCCGAAGGCCGAGAGCAGCGGGTCGTACACCGACACCCGCACATGGGAATCGTGGTTGCCGGCGATGGCCACCACGGCGGTGCCATCACGGCTCAGCCGGGCCAGGGCCCGGTTGAACAGGTCCACCGCCTCGGACGGTGGGATGGCCCGGTCGTAGAGGTCGCCGGCGATCAGCACCGCATCCACGGCATGCTCCCGGGCCAGTTGGGCGATCCGGTCGACCGCCGCCTCCTGCTCCTCCAGCAGCGAGGCGCCGTGAAAACTGCGGCCCAGGTGCCAGTCGGAGGTGTGCAGCAGCCGCATGGGGACAAGGTACCGAGGCCAGCGGCGCTCCCAGGCAATCGTCAGTTCATGCAGGCGTCCGTCAGCGAGTGCAAGGTCTGGACCTGACCGGGCGAGAGGGCAAAGCTCAGATCTCCGGCGGAACTCGGCACCGTGATCTTCAGGGGCAGGCCATCGGCAGGGGTCGGATCGAGGCAGCCGGCGTCGAACTGGGACGACGTGGCCGGGATCGCGCCACCGGCAGAGGCCGTGAGCTCAGCGCTGAGGTTGGCGAGACTCCAGTCCTGATCCTTGCCACCACTGAGCCGCAGGGGTCGGGAGTGGTTCAGGGTCAGCTTGGGAGATTCGGCATTCAGTCGCAGGCGCAGACCCTTGGCCGCGTTGATGTCTGACGATTCGTAGATCATGCCGCCGAGGCGGTGCCCCGCGCCGTCATCAAGATTCCAGTTGCCATCGGTATCAGCGGCTGAGGCGGCCGCTGGCGAGAGGAGCGAGGCCAGGAGGAACAGCCCGGTCGCCACGATCCAGGCCTGGCTGATGCCGACCAGGCGGCGCCAGGGTGCCATCACCATCGAGGCCAATAAAGCAAGAATTCTTTTCATTGTCTTGTGGTGCTCTGCGGGGACAATGTCAACCTAATCCGTTCACCTGATGCGACGCAGACGGATATCCAGAGCGTGCGTAGTGACGCTCGGTCATTAGCGTGGATAGCCAACTCCACGGTTCACCCGGCGTGTCACCCTTCTCGGCAGCCACTGTCAGAGACTCGCGACCTGCGCCTCCAGCCCTGCTGCTGCAATTGGCGACTCACGTGCAGCACGATTGCATCCCTTTTCAATATGACTACGTCATTGGATTGCATTCCTTGCCTGCTGCGCCAGTCATTGGAGGCCGCCCGACTGGTCACTGACGATCTGCGATGGCGCAGCGCCTGCACCGGCGTCCCAGGGAGATGATGAATGTGGTCGACCCCTGCCGCGAGACAAAGGTCTGGCAGAACGGCGTTGTGATGGAGAAGCTTCCGGCGCTTGAGGCTGCGGTGGAGGCCTGCGGCGACCCTCTCCTGATGGCCGCCCGCCTCGCGATCGCCGGCAATGCCATCGACATGGGCAGCAACGGCCAGCTCACGGAGCAGGATGAGCAGCTGGCCCTGGAGAGGGCTCTGGAGGATCCCTTCCATGGCGATGTGGAGCCGTTCCGCGCGGTGGTACGGGGATCACCGATCCTCAATGATGCCACCCAAGACGATGCCAAGCGGGTGGGGCTTGATCGGATCGTTGCGGTCATCGACAACGGCTCGGATGCCCCGGGAACCATCCTGCCGGACTGCCGCCAGGAGCTGCGCAATCGCTTTGCCGCCGCCGACATGATCATCGCCCAGGGGCAGGGAAATGATGAATCCTTGAGTGAGGAGCCCGGCCAGCTCTTTTTTCCCTTCAAGGCGAAATGTCGCGTGATCGCAGCCCTTGTCGGCCCGCCCATCGGCACCCTGATGCTGTTCAAGTCCCGCGGCGTGCCAGTCCCAGGGCACGCACCAGGGGGCCGAAGGGCTTGAGGAAGCGGCTTTCGTGCAGGCGCCCCTTGAGCACCCGGTGCCAGTACACCCAGGGGAACACCCGGGTTTCCACCAGGAACATGCTCCAGCGCTCCTTGGTGGGATCCACCAGGAACGAACTCACCGGCTGCAGGCTGTAGTCGAACTCCGCCATCACCACGTCGTGGAAGCTGGTGATCAGGGGGCAGGCGGTGTAACCGTCGTAGTGGGCCAGCAGCGGCCGACCATCGACCTGGGCCAGCAGGTTGGCCACCAGCACCGGCGCCTGGCCGCGTACGGCGGCCAGGCTCTTGGCGGTGGGCAGGGAACTCACATCCCCGAGGGCGAACACATCGCCGTAACGCTTGTGCTGGCAGGTGAGCCTGTCGACCTCCACCCAGCCCCCCGGCCCGGCGATGGCCAGGGGGCTGGCGGCGATCACATCCGGAGCCGCCATCGGCGGCACCACATGGAGAAGGTCGTAGCGGATCTCCTCCTGCCGGGGCTCCCCGCCCTCGCCTTTCACCTCAAAGACGGCCACCCGCTCGTCGGCGCGCACCTCCACCAGGTTGTGGAGCAGGCGGGTCTCGATTCCCCGGCGTGCCACGACGCGCTCCACGGTGGTGTTGTAGGCCTCGACGGGATAGAGCTGGGCCTGGGCGCTGCAGAAGATCACCCGGGCGTTCACCCCCACGCCGCTGCTGGCCTGAAAGATGTCGTCGGCCAGGTACATCACCTTCTGGGGGGCGCCGCCGCACTTGATCGGCGTGGCGGGGTGAGTGAACACGGCGGTGCCACCCCGAAAATCGCGGATCGCCTGCCAGCTGGCGGCGAGGTGGGGGCGGGAGTAGGTGCTGATGACGCCGTGGCGGCCGAGGGCCTCCGGCAGGCCCCGGATACGGCTCCAGTCGAGCTTCAGACCGGTGGCCACCACCAGCACCTCGTAGCCGAGGGTGGCGCCGGTGGCCGTGATCACCCGGCGGGCCTCCGGCTCAAAGCGGGCGGCGCTGTCCTGGATCCAGACAGCACCGGCCGGGATCACGTCGGCCTCGGGCCGCTCGGTCTGGGCGTAGGGGAGCAGGCCGGCGCCGGCCAGGATCCAGCCGGACTGGTAGGCGTGAATGGAGGCGGGCTCCAGGATCGCCACGTCAAGGCCGGGGCGGGCCCGCAGCAGCTGGGCGGCGACGGTGATCCCGGCGGAGCCGCCGCCGACGATCAGAACCCGGTGCCGGCGGTGATGTTCCACTCCGGATTCGCCCATCTCCCGACCACGCGCTCCGTCCCACTCTGGGTCGAGCGGTCGCCGACAGGCGGCCCGCCACACACAAATTCATGCGTTGAAACGCATAAACAATTAGAATCAGGAGACTGCCGCCAGTTCCGCCGATGGCCCCATCCCAGCGGCGTGAAACCTCGCCCCCGTCGGCTCCTCCGCTGCGGCTGCAGAAGCATGGGGGCATCTTCACCGCGGTGAATCCCTCCGACTGGCTGCGGCACTGGCGCCACCCCAATCACCTGATGCTGGCGGTGCCCTGGCCCGGCTTCTTCGGGCTGATCGGCGCCGGTTACCTGCTGCTCAACCTGCTGTTCGCGCTCCTCTACTGGCTCGATCCCCGGGGCATCGCCGGGGTGGCCGGCGAGACGACCCGCTTCACCGAGGCCTTCTTCTTCAGCGTCCAGACCCTGGGGTCGATCGGCTACGGAGCCTTCCACCCCGCCAGCCTGTTCACCCATCTGGTGGTCACGGTCGAATCGCTGCTGGGCTTGATCGTCATCGCCCTGATGACGGGGATGGCCTTCAGCCGCTTCTCCCGCTCGACGGCACGGATCCTGTTCTCGGAGGTGGCCACCGTGCACGACTACGACGGCCTGCCCACCTTGATGTTTCGTCTGGCCAACGAACGCCGCAAGACCATCCTGGAGGCCACGGTTCAGGCCTATCTCGCCATCGATGAGCGCACGACGGAGGGCCATCGCATGCGGCGTCTCCACCCCCTGGTCCTGAACCGCGACCGCTCCCCCCTGTTTCTGCTCACCTGGACGCTGATGCATCCGATCGATGACCGCAGCCCCCTGCGGGGCCGAACACCCCGGGATCTGGCCGCCGGCGAGGCCGAGATCCTGGTGTCTTTCCGTGGCATCGACGCCACCCTGGAGCGGCCGATCTACGCCCATCACCACCTGCCGGCGTCACGGGTGCTGTTCGGCGAGGGCTTCGTCGACATGATGCAGGAGGAAGAAGGGCAGGGCCAGCGCATCGACTTCGCCAACTTCAACCGCACCCACCCGTGTCCCTGCGCCTCGGCGGCCTGACCTGGCCAGGAGTCCGCACTCTATGCGCTAACTGCGTTAGCGTTTTGTCGTAATCCCTGGCCCTGCGCCATGAAGCCACCCATCCGTCGTGCCGGACTGCTGCGCCGAAGCCTTGGCGCTGTGCTCCCCTTGCTGCTGGTTCTGCTGTTGGGAGCCTCTGCTGCCCTGGCGGCCGAAAGCTGGTCACTCGCCGATGGGGCGGGCCATCGGCTCAATGCCAGGGTCTTCGAGCAGCCGTTTCCGGAGTATCCCTCCGGCCAGCGGCTCCGCCTCAATGCCCTGGAGCCTGGCCTGGGGCTGGATCACCACGAGGAGCTGGTGTTGAGCGATTCCTCGGGCCAGGAGTGGAGCCTGCCCAACCACAGCGAGGAGCTCGTCCAGAAGGCGGCGCCCATCCCGGCCGGATCGGCCCAGTTCGACCTCGACGCCCTGATGCCGCGACCCAGCGAAGCCCTGCCCCTGCGCCTCAGTGTGACCTCGGACTCCGGAGTTCTCGGCTTCGATCTGACGCCGGATCAGGCGATGGTGCTCCATTCGCTGGCGTCGGCGACCCGGGGGGGCGATCAGGCCTGAGCGCCGTCGCCAGCCTCCGGGCCTGAAACGGCCTCGCCGGCGGCCTGCCAGCCGGCGAAGCTCGGTGGAAAGCCACGCACATGGCGGAATCCCTGCAGCTGCAGGGCCATCACCCCCATCGCCGAGCGAAAGCCCGTGGAGCAGTAGAGGACGATCTCCTTGTCCGTGGGGATAGCGCCGAGGTGGTCATCGAGTTCCCGCAGGGGGAGGTTGACGGCCCCGCGGATGTGGCCGGCCCGGTACTCGCCAGGCTGGCGCACATCGATCAGCAGGACGTTGCCGCCGGCCATCAGGCTCTTGAGGGCTGGCACCGTCCTGAGGGTGTGGAAATCGGCGGGAAGGGAATGGAGATACTGGTCCACGGCACCCTCCACAGCAGGGAGTCCCTGTGGCCCCGCCGCCGCGGCGCCGGAGCCCCCGCCCAGCAGCAGCAGCACGGCGAGGGCAAGGCCGCTCAGCAGCAGGGTCAGCGAATGTTTCATGGGTTGGTTCAGGCCTGGTCGAGTTCAGCGTCGACCTTGCCGCTGAAGGCGATGTAGTTGTAGATGTTGTAAAAGAGCATGATCGGAATCAGAACCCCGATGAAGGTCAACATGAACACCATGGAGGTGACCGAAGACGAGGCTTCAAAAATCGTCACTGATGGTGGAATGATCGCCGGAAACACCATCACGCCCAGGCCCGCGAAGCTGAGCACGAACAGCAGCACCGTATAGACGAACGGCCACACCTCCTGACCCAGGGCGAGGCTGCGGAACAGCTGCACGATCAGGGCGATGCCGAGCAGGGGCAGCAGCACGAAGAAGGGAAGAAAGGCCGGATCGAACAGGCGCGACCGCAGGGTTTCCGACATGAAGGGGGAGGTGACGGTGATCAGCAGGGCCCCGCCCAGGGTGGTGGCGGCCGCCAGCCGGGCGGTGCGCACGTGCAGCTGCTGCAGTTCGCCGCTGGTCTTGAGGATCAGGTAGGTGGAGCCGATCAGCACGTACCCCTGGATCAGGGTGAGGGCCACCACCAGGCTGCTGCCGTTGACCCAGATCCAGGGGGAGCCGATGAAATGCCCATCGGCGTCGGTGGGCAGGCCGGAGAGCACGGTGCCGAGGCAGATCCCCTGGGACGCGGCGGCCAGCAGGCTGCCGATGCCGAAGGTGAGGTTCCAGGGCCGCTTGTTGATCGCATTCTCGCGGAACTCGAAGGCCACGGCCCGCAGGATCAGGCCGAGGATCATCAGGTAGATCGGCCCGTAGAGGGCCTTGAGGATCGTGCCGTAGGCGAGGGGAAAGGCGCCGAACAGCGCCCCGCCCATCAGCACCAGCCAGGTTTCGTTGGCATCCCAGATCGAACCCAGCGAGGCCATCAGCAGCGTGCGCTGCTTCTCACTGGGGGAGGTGAGCGACAGGATCCCAACCCCCAGATCGAAGCCGTCGAGGATCACGTAGAGCAGCAGGAACAGGGCCAGGATCACGAACCAGACCACTGGCATGAAGACATCCAGGAATTCCATCAGTCCGTGGCCATCGGGGAAGGGGGATCAGGAGGCGGAGGTGGCGGCGCGGACGGGACCCGTCGGTGGTTCCAGGGTGAGATCGGGACCCTTGCGGATGATCCGGGCGCCGAAGAACAGGGCGAACAGCAGCAGCGCTCCGTAGAGCAGCGTGAAGCTGCTGAGGCTGATCAGCACTTCCTGGGCCGGCAGCTGGGAGGCGGCCTCGGAGGTGCGCAGCTGGCCGTAGACCGTCCAGGGCTGACGGCCGACGCAGCGCACGATCCAGCCGGACTCGATCGCCAGGTAGCCGGCCGGCGCGGCCAGGATCCAGCACCAGCTCAGCCAGGCCTGACGGCGGAAGAACTCGGGCGTCAGGCCGGTGCGCCACCACAGAAGCACGGTCAGGCCCATCAGGGCGGCGACGGCGATGCCGATGCCCGCCATCAGGCGGAAGGCGTAGAAGATCAGCCCCACCATGCGGGGCCGCTGGTCGGCGGGCCAGCTGTTCAGACCGCGCACGTCCTGGCTGAGCCGAGGCCGGCCTTCGAGGATCCAGCTGAGCCCGCCGGGAAGGCCCAGCGCCCAGCGGTTGCGACCGCCGTTCTCATCGGGCGCGGCGATCACGGTCCAGGGGGGAGCCTCGCCGGCGGCCTGGTTCTCCCAGAGCGCCTCCATGGCGGCCAGCTTGGTGGGCTGATGCTCGGCCACCTGCAGGCCGCTTTCGTGGCCCGCCACGATCTGAAGGGGAGCCACCACCAGCAGGACCACCAGGGCGAGGCGGAAGGAGAAGGAGAAGAAGGCCTCGGCCTTGCCCGACAGCAGCGACCAGGCGCTGATCGCCGCCACCACCAGCATCGAGGTTTCCAACGTGGCCAGGCTCATGTGCAGCACACTGCGCAGCATGAACGGGTTGTTGATGGCGCTGAAGTAGTTCTCCACGTGGAAATGGCCCTGGCTGAAGCTGCCGCCGGCGGGGGTCTGCAGCCAGGAATTGGCGCTCAGAATCCAGAACACCGAGAGGTTGGCGCCGAAGGCCACCATCACGGTGGAGAGGAAATGGATCACCGGCGGCACCCGGTTCCAGCCGAACAGCATGATGCCGAGGAAACCCGCCTCAAGCATGAAGGCCATGGCGCCCTCGAAGCCGAGCACGGCCCCGAAGAAGTCACCCACGAACTCCGAAAGCGGCGCCCAGTTGGTGCCGAACTGGAACTCCATCGGCAGCCCCGAGGCCACGCCGATGCCGAAGTTGAGCACGTAGAGCTTGGCCCAGAAGCGGGCCTGCCGGTAGTAAAGGGGGTTCTGGGTGCGCAGCCAGAGGGCTTCGAGAATCACCAGAAAGATCGCCAGGCCGGTGGACAGCACGGGCCAGAGCATGTGGAAGATCGCCGTCAACGCGAACTGCAGGCGCGAAAGAACGACGGTGTCGGCAAGCCAGTCCAACGGGGAGGCGCCACGGTCAGGTGGCCAGCCTGCATTGGAGTGCTGGCATCACGATGCCGTAGTGAGCGGATGAACACATCTCGACCCTGAACGACCCGGCGTCCAGTCCATGCTGAAGCCATGAACCGCTCCGAACCGGCCAGCCCCGCGGCGGCCAGCCACTGGGACCAGCGCTACCGCCAGGGCACCGACGGCTGGGAACTGGGCCGGCCGGCTCCGCCGCTGGAGGCATTTCTGCGCAGCCATCCGCTGGCCCCCCGGCCCCCCGGCCAGGTGCTGGTGCCGGGCTGTGGCCGCGGCCATGAGGCCGCCCTGCTCGAGCAGCTCGGCTTCGCGGCCATCGGCCTGGATTTCAGCGGCGAGGCGGTGACGGAAGCGCGGGCGCGGCACGGCGACGACCGGCCCGGCCTGCGCTGGCTGCAGGCCGACCTGTTCGACCGGCCGGCCCTGGAGGCGGCGGGGCTGGCGCCCGGCAGCCTCGGTGGGGTGGTGGAGCACACCTGCTTCTGCGCCATCGATCCGGGCCGCCGCGACGCCTACATCGCCACCGTGTGCCGCTTGCTGGCGCCGGGCGGCTGGCTGCTGGGGCTGTTCTGGTGCCACGGCAACCCGGGCGGTCCGCCCTGGGGCAGTGACCCGCAGGCGGTGGCCGCCCAGCTGGGCGAGGCGGGGCTGGTGGCTGAGGTGTGGGAGCCGGCCACCGGTTCGGTGGACCAGCGCCCGGACGAATGGCTGGGCCTGTGGCGCCGGCCGCTACACCCGGTTCCAGGGCATGGCGGCCAGCAGGCGGGCCATGCCGCAGAAGCCTGAGAGGCCCGCGAAGGTGAGCCCGGCCCCCACGAAGCCGCTCAGCCAGATCCAGCCCGGGGCCACCACCTGGCTCAGGATCACCCCCAGCAGCACCAGGCTGCCGGCGACGATCTGGACCTGGCGCATCAGCGGCAGCGGCGCCCCCTTGAGCTGGCGCACCGGGAAGCCGGCCTGCTGCCAGGCGGGCACGCCACCGAGGAGGTCGGCGACGGGGTGGGGATGGCCCTGCTGGAGCAGCTGGGCGAGGCCCTTGCCGCTGCGGTTGCCGCTCTGGCAGACCAGCACCAGCGGGCCGCGGGGCAGGTCGGCCTGGGCCAGGCGCGAGAGGGGGACGTTGAGGCTGCCGGCGATGTGGCCGGTGACGAACTCCATCGGCTCGCGCACATCGATCACGGTGACGTCACCGGCCGCCAGCCGTTCGGCGAGGTCGTGGGCGCTGATGCGGCTGGGGGTGGCTGTGGTGGTCATGGTCGTGGTGGTCATGGAGGGAAGAAGCAAGGGGATGGCATTCACTTGGCGGCGCTTCAGGCCTGGAGGACGCCCTCCAGCGGGAAGCCTTCGGCGGCCCAGCGGCTCAGGCCGCCATGGAGGTTGGCCACCTGCGTCCGGCCGGCCTTGAGCAGCTGCTGGGTGGCCAGGGCGGAGCGGCTGCCCGAATGGCAGACCACCACCAGCGGGCGATCGGTGGGGATCTCGCCGGCACGGTTCTCCAGCTCCGGCAGGGGGATCAGCAGGCTGCCGCCCACGTGCCCGTCCGGTCCGTCGTATTCCTCGGCGGAGCGCACATCCAGCACGGTGACATCGCCGCGATGGGCGGCCACCCAGGCGGGGCTGAGTTCGGGCAGTCCCGCGTAGCTGCGGGCCATGGGTGCCCAAGCGGGGGCGGCGCTGGCCTCGCGGGGCTTGCCGGAGCGCATGTTGCCGGGCAGGGCCTGGGCGATCCGGTGGGGATGGGGCAGCCGCATGTTCTCCATGTGGCCGACGAAGTCCCGCTCGGTGGCGTGGCCGCCGAGGCGGGCGTTGAAGGCCTTCTCCTCGGTGACGGAGGTGACGCTGCGGCCGGTGTAATCGTGGCCGGGGTAGAGCAGGCAGTGGTCGGGGAGGGTGAGGATCTGCCCGGTGATCGAGGCCCAGAGGGTGTGGGCGTTGCCCTGCTGGAAGTCGCAGCGGCCGCAGCCCCGCACCAGCAGGGCGTCGCCGGTGAAGGCCATCGTGTGGTCGTCGAGAACGAAGCTGAGGCAGCCGTCGGTGTGGCCGGGGGTGGCGCGCACCTCCACGTGGCGGCCGCCGAAGAGGACGCGATCGCCGTGCTTCAGGGGGCGGGTGACGTTCTCGGCGCCGACGCAGGCGGCCAGGCCGATGGCGCAGCCGGTGGCCTCGTGCATCAGCCAGCTGCCCGTGACATGGTCGGCATGGGCGTGGGTGTCGATCGAGGCCACCAGCTCGACGCCCAGCTCCCGGATCAGGGAGAGGTCGCGGTCGTGCTGCTCGAAGACGGAATCGATCAGCAGGGCCTGGCGGCTGGCCACATCCGCCAGCAGATAGGTGAAGGTGCCGGTGTCGGCGTCGAACAGCTGGCGGAACAGCAGCGGGCCGCCCCCGGCGGCGGCGGCGAGGGACAGGGAAGGCGCGGGTGCGACAGCCATGGGCGATCAACCATCAACTGTTATGAGCATAGCCGCATAGTGCCTCAGGGCGCCAGCCTCTCGATGGTCCAGGCCGCGCCTCCGCCCTCCTCTCCGGCCGGCTCGGCGGGCCGGTAGCGGAAGCGATCGTGCAGGCGGTTGCTGCGGCCCTGCCAGAACTCGAACTCGAACGGCACCACCCGCAGGCCGCCCCAGGCCGGCGGCAGCGGCACCTCGCCATCGGCGAAGCGGCGCTTCATGGCGTCCCACTGCATCTCCAGGATCGAGCGGGAGCTGATCACGGCGCTCTGCTGCGACACCCAGGCCCCCAGCCGGCTGCCGACGGGGCGCGACAGGAAGTAGGCCAGCGATTCGGCGGCGCTGATCCGCTCGGCCCGGCCCAGGATGGCCACCTGCCGCTCCAGCCCGTACCAGGGAAACAGCAGGCTCACCTCCGGATGGGCGGCGATCTCGCTGGCCTTGCGGCTTTCGTAGTGGGTGAAGAACACAAAGCCGCGCTCATCAAAGGCCTTGAGCAGCACGGTGCGGGCGCTGGGGCGCACCCCATTGCTGGTGCCCAACACCATGGCGTTGGGCTCGTCCAGAGCGGCGGCCACCGCCTGATCAAACCAGCGCCGGAACTGCTCCACCGGATCGTCGGCCAGGTCCCCCCGCCGCAGCTCCTGGCGCCGGTAGTCGCGGCGCAGCTGGGCGGGGTCGGTGGGGGTGGCTGGATCGCCCATGGTCAGCCGTCGCGCGGCGTCGTGCTGGCCCCAGCCTGGGACCTGCAGAGCCATGGGTCAGCCCTCCTATCGGGTTACATCTAACCGGAGGAGGGAGTCCATGGATCCAGCGACGGACGGCGACGCCCACCAGCGGCTGCGTGCCCAGGGGTTGCGGCCGATCCAGATCTGGGCGCCCGACGTGCGCTCGCCCCGGTTCACTGCCGAGGCCCGTCGCCAGAGCCTGCTGGCCAATGCCGGCTCCCTGGAGGCCGAAGACCAGGCCTTCGTGGACGCCATCTTCCTCTGGCCGGATCAGGCTCAGGAATGAATCGTGGTGAGATCTGGACCGTGGCGGGGGGCCGGCTGACGCGGGCAAGCTCACCACAGTGCCCCGCGCACGGCTGGGGCGAAGGATCGGCATTCTCGATGACGCGCTTCTGGTGCGGATGAATCGCTCCATCCTGGTCTTTCTGGGCCTGGCCCGGTGAGTGTCTTCGGTGAAGCTATGGCCACAGGTCTCGGTTGCGGCTTCGATGACAGGCCCCGGCACAGGTGATTGGCCGGCCAGCTGGACAGGGAATTCAGTCCTGGCCCCATGCACCGAGAGGCTGGCCTGAGCCTTCCGGCATCACTGGATCCTGAAACTCAGCAACTTCTCGCTTACCTCAAGGCCCGTGATTGGCGGAGCGTAGCCACGGACTTGAAAGACCAGAGGATCAGCTTCCGCGACTCCAGCGATGACCTCCAGGCCATCTGATCTGCCGCGGGATTTAGAAGGCTTTGAGTGGCTGTGTTTCCGGCTCAGGCCCTTCACCTTCACCGCAGTGAATCACTCCCTCGCGTCCGCCGAGCCGAACAACAATCCCGATGATCTCTCCTTCGTAGGCATGGCAGAGCGCTTCGTCAGGGAACCTGGCCAGTTCCTCAATCAGGCTTTTCACGGTTCTCATTGACAGAATCCGTTTCTTGATCTCTCCCGAGCGTAGGGAGCTCACCCCAGCGTTCGCAGGATGTCCTTCATCAGCTGCACCAGATGCAGAGGGAACTCCCTTGACCAGCACTTGCTTGCAGTCGTTTGGCCAGTTGCGGCCGGTTCGAATCCCAACAGCAGCTGAGACACCGGTGGCACTTCCCTGTGCAGTCGCTCCAGCCCCTTGGCCACCCGCGCCGTCTACTCGTTCACCGGTTTCCCCGGCGTTCCGGAGCGCCATCTCTATCTCCACCACGACGGCTACCCCACCGGCGCAGCCTGGCGGTTCGCCACGGCCCTGCGCCAGCGGCCGGAGCCGCAGGCCTTCGCGGCGGCGTTCCTGGCCAGCCAGCCCGGCGCCGAACCTCTGGCCGCCCCCGCCCAGGCCGCCGATGCCGAGTACCGCTACCGGGTGCAGCTGCTGGCCGGCGGCGACGCGCTCCAGGTGGCCTGCTGGCGGCGACTGCCGGGCGGCACCACCTGGCAGCCCCGCTGCGGGCCGATGGCCCTGGAGCTGTTCATCCGGCGCTTTCTGCCCGGTGATCCCCTTTGATCCGTGCTCAATGCACTGAGCAGCCGGGGCCCGATGACGACGATCCCGGTGCCGGCCAGTGGGCCTCCCCCGCGCAGAGGCGGTACAACGCGCTCGCCCTGCGCCCCCTCGATGGCCCCTGCATGTCCCCGGCGGGCTTCGGTGCCGCTGATGCTGCTGCTTCTGCTGCTCCCCGGCGCCGCCGGTGCGGCGGGGATCGACCCGCCAGGGCCCCCCGGGGAGCCACCGATCCCCGATTCGGCCACCGGGGCTGGGGCGGAAGCGTCGCCCTGGCCGGGCGAGCTGCTGCCGCCCGTGCCTCCGCCCGCCCGGGTCACCCCCACCCCGGCGCCGAGGGCCACCA
>NZ_JAGQBM010000073.1:0-15119 GCF_024345635.1 Cyanobium sp. Lug-B | reverse complement strand
GGGGGGCCGGGGGTGCGGCCGGCCCCGCCAGCAGGGGGTGGGGGGCCGGCCGGGGGCGGCGCAGCAGCCCCGTCACCCGCACCCCCCAGCCCTCCCGCAGCTCCGGACAGGTGGCGAAGCCCAGCTCGCTGCGGCCCCCCGCCGTCTGCAGCAGCACCCGGCAGGGACCCGGACTCGACGCCGCTGCCGCCGGCCCCGCCGCCACCGGGTCGGCCAGCAGACGGCCCTGCAGGATCACCGGTTGCGGCCCATCGCCACCGGCGAGCAGCCGCAGCGGATCGGCCGGTCCGGGCCGGAGCGGCCGCAGCTGGGCCTGGACCAGCACCACGGTCAGCAGCAGCAGCGGCAGCAGGGGGGAGCGGAGCATGCTCCAGGGTTCCCGCCGGCGGCCGCCGGCCCCCGGCGCCATCGACACCGGTGGCAACACCACGGGACAATCCCCTCGGCGGATCCCGGCGATCGGTGATGCAGCGGCAGAGATTCACGTGGCGGCCGTTGACCCTTGGACGGCAGATCGCCCTGCTGGCGCTGCTGTTCTGCCTCGGCCTTGGTCTTGGTCCTGGTCCTGGTCTTGGGACAGGGCTGGGGCTGGCCCTCGATCCGTCGAGTCCAGCCTGGGCCGGCGAGGGAGGCGCCACGGCGGCGGCCGCGCAGGGCTGCGCGACCACCCCTCTCTTCATCGGCCTCGATGGCCGCCGCGACCTGGAGATCCGCCGGGCCCCCGCCGCCCAGCGGCTCGACGACTACGTGCGCCGCGCCAATGCCCGCCTGCTGGAACTCGCCCAGGATCACACCGTCCAGCCGGGCCAGCTCGTGGTGCAGGACGAGGCCCCCTTCTCCCTGGTGGGCGTCAGGGAGCAGGACGGTCGTTTCTCGCCCGAACTGGCCGTGGGCGATCGCGCGGCGGCCTGCTTCGGGTTGACGCGGCAACAGCTGGCCGTGCGCTACCGGGACGGCATGCGGCGGGCGATCACCAGCTACCGGGGCCGTCACACCCTCGCGTCCTGGTTGAGGGGAACGGCCCTGGCGGCGCTGGTGCTGGGGTTCTACATCCTCTGGCTGCGGGTTCAGGGGGAGCTCAACAGGCGGGTCGAGCGGTACTTCGCCGAACGTCCCCGCTTCGTCATGCAGGAGCTCAGTCGCCTGGGCCTGGGCGGGTTCGTCGAGCTGGACCATGTGCGACAGCTCATGCAGTGGCTGCGCCAGGTGGTGCACTGGTCGCTGGTGCTGGTGATCAGCTACCTGCTGATTCCCCTGCTGCTGGGTTTCTTCCCACCCACCGAAGCCATCGCCGAAGGTCTGCGGGGACAGATCAGGACGGTGGTGCTGGGTTTCCTGGGCGGCATCGTGCAGGCTATCCCCAATCTCGTCTCGATCGGGGTGATCCTGGTCATCACCGTGCTGGCGATCCGGGCCAGCCAGTCCTGGTTCCGGGCCATCGACCACGGCCGGATCCGGTTGCCCGGCTTCTACCAGGAGTGGGCCCTGCCGACGGCCCGGCTGGTGGCGATCCTGCTCTGCCTGGCCGGCCTGGCGGCGGCCTTCCCGTACATCCCCGGCTCCGGCAGCAAGGTGTTCCAGGGGGCCGGACTGTTCATCGGCGCCCTGGCCGCCCTGGGCTCCAGCGCCATCGCCAGCAACATCATCAGCGGACTGATGCTCATCTACACCCGGGCGTTCCGGGAGGGCGACCGGGTGGAGATCAACGGGGTGGTGGGGGTGGTGCAGGACCGGGCCCTGCTGGTGACCCGCCTGCAGACGCCGCGCAACGAACTGGTGAGCATTCCCAATGCCAGCGTGATCGGCGCCTCGGTGGTGAACTACAGCTTCTCCCGCCGGGAGATCAGCCAGCCGGTGGCGATCGCCACCACGATCACCATCGGCTACGACGTCCCCTGGCGCCAGGTGCAGGAGCTGATGCTGGCGGCGGCGCGGAGCGTGCCGGGCATCACCGACGAGATCGAGCCGTTCGTGCTCCAGACCTCCCTCAACGACTTCCACATCAGCTACGAGCTCAATGCCTTCGTGCGCGAGCCGGGCACCTACCGCCAGACCCTCTCGGAGGTTCTGGCGGCGCTTCAGGATCAGTTCGCCGCCGCCGATGTGGAGATCCTCTCCCCCGGCTACCACGCCATCCGCAACGGCAACCGGAGCACCGTGCCGAAGAGCGGCTGACGGATCCGGCCGGTACGGTCAGCCGGAGGGGGCCAGCTGGCGCTGCTGCCAGCGCAGGAACAGGGTGGTCACGATCACGGTGATCAGCACATAGGCGAGCAGGCCGGGGATCAGGCCCGCCAGCCCCTTGCCGTAGGAAAGGGCGAGCTGGGCCGCCAGTCCGGTGTTGCGCATGCCCGTCACCAGAGCCACGGTGCGCCGTTCCAGCGGGTCGGGTCCGGCCAGGGCGTAGCCGATCGCCAGGCTGAGCGCGCTGAGGACAGCCATCCCCGCCAGACCCACCAGGTTCTGCTGCAGGAAGGGCAGCAGCTGCCGGCCACTGAGCAGCAGCAGGGCCACCAGCATCACGATCAGCAGCACGGTGGCCAGGGCCCCGAGGGCCCGACTGCAGCGGCTTGCCAGCCCAGGCTGCCACTGTCCCAGCAGCACCCCGGCGACCACCGGCAGCACCTGCACCTTCAGCACCTGGCCCGCCACCTGGCCCGGACTGATCCCCCAGCCGGCCACCTCCCAGCCCCGCAGGCCGGCGGCGGCGCGGAAGATCACCTCCATCAGCGGAACCGTGACGATCGCCAGCAGCGCCGCGCCGATCTGCAGCCGGGCGGCCAGCTCGGCGGTGCCGCCACTGCTGCGCACCCGGAACAGGATCAGGGGGGCGCTGGGGCAGGCCAGCATCAGGGCCATCGCCACCCAGGCGGGCCGGCTCAGCTGGCCATGGAGGGGCAGCAGCACCAGGGCCAGCCCGGCCAGGGGCACCAGCACGCCGGTGCCGAGCAGCACCCGCCAGAGGAAGGCGGGGCGATCCCGGAGCAGCAGGAATGGATACGGCTTCAGCCCCAGGCCCAGGCTGAACATCAATGTGACGATCGTGGTCGTGGCCAGAACGCCGGCGGCTTCGCGCATGGGAATCAACCGAGAGGGGAACCCATCACCAGCAGCACAAAGGCGAAGACACCGATGAGAGTGAGGGCCATCGCCGTGATGGTGCTGATCGAACGCTGATCGGCATAGAGAAAGTCGTCGCGCCGGATCAGCTTGAGCGTGCGCAGGTGCTGGCGGGTCGCCGCGGCCATCGCCAGGATGCCGACCAGCACGAAACCAATCGACACCAGCCGCACGCTCAGGCCGGCATGGGCACTGCGGTCAAAGCGGCTGCTGTTGATGGCGCCGATGATCTTGTCGAGCCCGAAGCCGAAGCTGATCAGTGAGAGACAGGTGCGGATCCAGGCCATCAACGTGCGCTCAGCGGCCGCCCGGTTGCGCTCCTTGGCCAGTTCGTTGTTGAGGTTGGCCATCTAGGGCGAAAGGGATTCGGTGGTGGAACGCAGCTCACGCTGCTGGCGCTGGGCCTCCTCGAGCTTCATCTCCAGCTCCACTTCCCGGCCCAGGAAGACGTTGAGGAAGGTGCGGATCACGGCGATGACACCCAGCTGGATCAGGTTCTGGTTGGAGGGGGCGGTGGTGGTGGCGACGATGTCGGCGGCCAGCTGGAACTCCAGGGCCATCGACAGCCAGCTGCCGAAGGTGAGGCGGAGGCCGTTGAAGCGCCGGCTGATGGGTTCGCGGCGGTGGCGGCCGGGGCCCAGCCTCTGGCGCACGGCCTGGAGCAGGGTGGCCGCGAAGCCCAGCGCCACGCACACCAGCGAGACGCCCTCGAGCACGAAGCGCAGGCCGACGGCGAACCGATCGAGCCACTCCACCAGGGGAAGGGCCGGCATGGATCAGCTCCTCACGACGCAGCGGAAGCCCATGTGGCAGGTGGAGGTGTCGACGCCCTGGGCCATGCGCGCCGCGGGCCGGTAGCGGCGGCAGTAGCTGGGGGCGCACAGAAAGGAGCCACCCTTCACCACCTTGCGCGGCTGGTGACCGTGCTGGGAGCCCGGATCGATGCTGGCCTCCCGCTCCGCCCCGCGGGGGCTGTCGATGGTGCAGCAGCCGCCGGCCCCCTTGTGCGCCAGCACGGCGGCCGCATGGCCGCCGTACCAGTCGTCGGTCCACTCCCAGACGTTGCCGATCATGTCGAACAGGCCGTAGCCGTTCGGCGGGAAGGCCCCCACCGGGGAGGTGCGCTCCCAGCCGTCGAGGAGGCTGTTGTGGTGCGGGAAATCCCCCTGGAAGGTGTTGGCCATGGGCCGGCCGCCGGGGTGGAGCTCATCCCCCCAGGCGAACTCCCCCCCCTCCCGGCCGCCACGGGCGGCCCGTTCCCACTCGGCCTCGCTGGGCAGCTGCTTGCCGGCCCAGGCGGCGTAGGCCGCCGCGTCCCCATGGGCCACGTGCACCACGGGGTGGTGCTCCCGGGTCCGGATGGAACTGCCGGGGCCCTCGGGATGGCGCCAGCTGGCCCCCGGCCGGTACTGCCACCAGCGATAGGGATCGCCGGTGCCGATGGGCCCGGGCGGCGGCACGAACACGATCGAAGCCGGCGCCAGCCGTTCCGGCAGGGCTCCCGGATAGTCGGCCGGATCGGCCGGCCGTTCCGCCAGGGTGATGTGCCCCGTGGCCTTCACGAACTTCTGGAACTGGGCGTTGGTGACCGGGGTGCGGTCGATCCAGAAGCCCCCCAGCGTCACCCGATGGGCCGGGGCCTCCTCCGGGTAGTGGTGGTCGGAGCCCATCGCGAAGCTGCCCGGGGGAATCCAGACCATGTCCCGTGCCGGCGGGCGTCCCGGCCGGGGGGCCGGGGCGGATCGCGTCGGGGAGGGGGGGCGCTCCGGGGTCATGGCGGGGGCGGCGGCGGCGAGCCCCTCAGTGGCCGCCGCTGGCGGCGGCGGTCATCTTCTCGATCACATCCTCCAGGGAGAAGCTGGCCGCCTTCTGGCGAGGCGGAAAGTCCTGGAACGTGGCCAGGAACCGACCCGCGATCACCTGGGCGGGCACCAGGGCGAAGGCATGGTCGAGCATCCAGTCCCAGTAGGTGTTGGAGGTGATGTCGGCCCGCTCGTAGGGATCGGTGAGCAGGTTGAAGATCTTGGGCACCCGCAGCGGCGTGAAGGGCTCGGCCCAGACCTGCAGCGTGCCGGTGGCGCGCTGCTCCATGAACACAAACTTCCAGTTGTCGTAGCGCAGGCCGGTGAGGTCGCCGTCGTCGGAGAAATAGAAGAATTCCACCCGGGGGCTCCTGTCGCTCTGGCCGGTCCAGTAGTCGAGCATGTTGTAGCCATCCAGGTGGATCCGGAAGGTCTTGGAGCCCACCGTGTGGCCCTCCAGCAGCTTCTCCTTGATCTGTGGCTCCCCAGCGGCGGCCAGCAGGGTGGGCAGCCAGTCGAGATGGCTGACGATGCCCGTGTAGAGGGTGCCGGGGGCGATCTTGCCGGGCCAGCGCACCAGGGCCGGCACCCGGTAGGCCCCTTCCCAGTTGGAGTTCTTCTCGTTTCGGAACGGGGTCATGCCGGCATCGGGCCAGCTGTTCATGTGGGGCCCGTTGTCGGTGCTGTACATCACGATCGTGTCATCGGCGATGCCCAGATCATCGAGCAGGTCGAGCATTTCGCCGATGCAGTTGTCGTGATAAATCATCACGTCGTGGTACTCCGACTGCCAGCGCCCCGCCTGGCCGATGTCCTGGGGACGGGCATGGGTGCGGAAGTGCATGTGGGTGGTGTTGAACCACACGAAGAAGGGCTCTCCGGAAGCGACGGCGTCACGGATGAAGCGCTTGGCCTCGGCGAGGAACTCCTCATCGCAGTTCTGCATCCGCTTCTTGGTGAGCGGGCCGGTGTTCTCGATGCGCTGGGTGCCATCACCGTTGGCCCAGGTGTGCAGCACACCGCGGGGGCCGAAGTTCTTCTGGAAATCGGGAAAGTCTTCCGGCTTGGGATAGTCGGGCAGCTCCGGCTCCTCCTCGGCGTTGAGGTGATACAGGTTGCCGAAGAACTCATCGAAACCGTGCATCGTCGGCAGATGCTCGTCGCGGTCGCCGAAGTGGTTCTTGCCGAACTGGCCGGTGCGGTAGCCCAGCGGCTGCAGCAGCTCGGCAATGGTGGGATCCTCGGCGCGGTAACCGAGCTCGGCGCCCGGCAGCCCCACCTTGCTGAGGCCGGTGCGGAACACGCTCTGGCCGGAGATGAAGGCCGCCCGGCCGGCGGTGCAGCTCTGCTCGGCGTAGTAATGGATGAAGCGGCCGCCCTCGCTGGCGACCCGGTCGATGTTGGGGGTCTGGTACCCCATCAGACCGTCGCTGTAGCAGCTGAGGTTGCTCTGGCCGATGTCATCGCCCCAGAGGATGAGGATGTTGGGCTGGCCGTTGGGCATGGCGGGGAACACCCGGCGGGTGAGGGAGTGGGGTAGGAAGAGGGTTCTGGGACCCCTTGTCACGTGACGGTCGCCACGGATCCGGAGGACACGCCCCCAAAGGATGCACAGAGCCGAACGATCCGAACACTCAGAAAGTGCGGTTCCACTGCTCCCTTCTCCCGTTCCATCCAGGACATCGCCCGCTTGGAGAGGGTGCTCAACCCCCTGCTGCCCGTGCAGCTCACCCAGCTCGCCGGAGGTCTGCTGAGCAGTGAGCTCCTGGCGATCGACCTGGGTGCGCTCCAGGTCCTGCGGCTGCACTTCGATCGCCCCCTGCACGGGGGTGGGGCCAAACCCGCCGGCCGCCAGCTGATCGCCCTCGACCTGGAGGAGACCCCGGGCCGCCCCGTGATCCGCTCCCACGGCCTGGAGCTGCCGGCCACGGCGTTCTTCGGCCTGGCCGCAGGCGGTGAGATCCACCTCACCACCCCCGAGCGCTGCACCCTGGCGGTGCTCAGCCTGGAGCGGGACCGGTTCCTGCAGTGGGCCCGGGAGCTGGGCGGGCCCGGGCTGGAGGAGCCACTGGAGGGTGTCAACTGGGAGGCGATCGATCCGCTGCGCTTCCAGGGGGTGAGGGCCAGCCTGCGCCGGATCTTCCGCCTGGCCGAGCGGTCGCCGGGCCTGCTGGCGGATCCGGCGATCCGCCGGCGGCTGGGCGGGGATCTGGTGCCCCTGCTGGTGGAGGCCCTGGTGCACCGCACCGGCCATGGCGAGCGGCTGGCCCGGCCGCCGGCCCGGATCGAGCTGGTGAAGGCCGCCCAGGCCTGGATGACGGAGCATCCCCAGGAACCGATCAGCCTTGATGGGCTCTGCCGCCAGGTGGCGGCCGGTCGGCGCAGCCTGCTGCAGGGGTTCCGGGAGCACCTGGGGATGGGTCCGATGGCCTACCTCAAGGTCCGTCGCCTGCACGGCGTGCGGCAGGCCCTGCTGGCGGCCGATCCCCAGGCCACCACGATCGCCGAGCTGGCCGCTGCGTGGGGATTCATGAACGCGGGGCACTTCGCCCGCGATTACCGCAGCCTGTTCGGCGAACATCCCCGCACCAGCCACCGGACCTGAGCGTCCTGACCAACCATCCCCACCCCATGAACGCGCGCACGCCCCGCCCGCTGCACGTCCTGGCCGGCCTGGCCCTGGTGCTGCCGGCCCTGGGGCCCTCGGCCAGCCTGGCCGACCCGGCCCGGGGCCGGGCGCCGGAGGTCCCCTGGATCGGCCAGGAGCTGCGCCTGCCGCCACCGGCCCCGGCGGTGCCGCCGGAGTTGGCGGCCGCGCCAGAAACAGCCCCGGCGGAGACGGTGCCCGACCCCGCCTGGAGCGGCACCCTCGAGCTCTACGGCTTCGCACCGCTGCGCACCACCGGTTTCACCACGATCCGCGGACGGCAGGCCGACGTCGACCTGGGGCTGGGGCAGATCCTGGATGCCCTGCGCTTCAACGCCTCCGCCCGCGGCAGCATCGAGAAGGGCCGGCTGGGGCTCCAGGCCGATCTCTGGTATGTGAGCCTGGCCGACCAGACGGGACGTCTGGACCTGCCCAGCCGTCAGTTCCTGGGCGCGAGCGCCAGCGTGGGGCAGCAGCTGGGCATCTACGATCTCGCCCTGCGCTACCGGTTCGGCGAGCAGGAATCGGCCCTCGGCCGGCCAGGCGCTGTGACGGTGATTCCCTATGCGGGGGTGCGGCTGATCTCCGGCCAGCTGAGTCTGGCGGCCGGCGTCGAGGGGCCCTTCGGACGAACCCTGCTGGAGCCCACCCGCGACTTCCGGCGCACCTGGGTGCAGCCGCTGGTGGGCACCCAGGCCACGGTGTTCCTGTCGCCGCGGCTGCGGGCCTTCGCCCGCGGCGACATCGGCGGCTTCGGCCTGGCCGGCCAGCAGGACCTCAGCGGCAACGCCCAGGTGGGCCTGGGCTACGCCATCGGTGACAACACCGACCTGAACCTGTCCTGGCGCCTGATGGGCCTGACCTGGGACAACGGCGGCGACCCTGCCAACGCCTTTGCCACCTACCAGAACGGCATCGAGGTGGGCGTGAAGGTCTTCTTCGGCGGCGCCCCCAAGGGCCGGGCGGTGGCCGCCGCGCCGGCCAGCCAGGCCACGCCGCCGACACCCTGATCAGAGGAGCCCGGGCCTTCAGAAGCTCGGCAGCTTGAGCATCAGCTCACAGAGCTGGGGGCTGGGCAGCTCCTGACCCACCAGCGGAGCGACCAGGGCCGCCAGGGGCCGCAGCCGGCAGGGCCAGATGGCCCGCTCGGTGAGGCGGCCGGCCTGGAAGGCGCCCAGCACCAGCACCGCCACCAGCAGGGTGCGCTTCACGCCGGCGGGGCGTCCAGCAGGGGGAAGCCCAGGGCGCGGCGCTCCTCCAGCCAGGCTTCGGCCACCTGCCGCGCCAGGTGGCGGATGCGGCCGATGGTGGCGGTGCGCTCGGTCACCGAGATCACGCCGCGGGCCTCCAGCAGGTTGAAGGTGTGGCTGCACTTCAGCACGTGGTCGAGGGCCGGGGCCGGCAGCCCGGCCGCCACCAGATCGGCGGCCTCGGCCTCATGCAGGGCGAACAGCTGCAGCAGGCGTTCGGGGTTGGAGGCCTCGAAGTTGTAGGTGCACTGCCCCTTCTCGAACGGCAGCCAGATGTCGCCGTAGCTGCGCTCGCCGTTCCAGCGCAGGTCCCAGATGCTCTCCACATCCTGGAGGTACATCGCCAGCCGCTCCAGGCCGTAGGTGATCTCGATCGACACCGGCCGGCAGTCGAGGCCGCCGCACTGCTGGAAGTAGGTGAACTGGGTCACCTCCATGCCGTCGAGCCACACCTCCCAGCCCACGCCCCAGGCCCCGAGGGTCGGGGACTCCCAGTTGTCCTCCACGAAGCGGATGTCGTGGTCGGCGGCGTGGATGCCCAGGGTTTCGAGGGAGGCCAGGTAGGTCTCCTGGATGGCGTCCGGCGAGGGCTTGATCAGCACCTGGTACTGGAAGTAGTGCTGGGCCCGGTTGGGGTTGTCGCCGTAGCGGCCGTCGGTGGGGCGCCGGCAGGGCTCGGGGTAGGCCACCGCCCAGGGCTCCGGGCCGATCGCCCGCAGCACGGTGTGGGGGCTCATGGTGCCGGCGCCCTTTTCCGTGTCGTAGGGCTGCAGGATCAGGCAACCCTGGTCGGCCCAGAACCGGTTGAGGCTGGCGATGATGTCCTGGAAGAGCATGGTGCGCCGGTCGGGTACGGGCCAGGACGGCAGGGAAGACGGCTTGATGCTGCCAGATCGGTGATCAGCGATCAGGGCGGCCAGGCCGCCGCAGGGGCCCTCAGGCCTGCAGCTCCAGCAACCCCATCAGGCCGCCGGCCAGGGGACGGTGGCGGGCCCCGGCGAAGCCGGCGGCATGGGCCAGTTCCTCCTGGGCCGCTCCGGTGGGGAAGCGGGCCAGGCTCTCCTCCAGCCAGGCGTACTGCTCTGGCAGGCCCACGGCGCGGGCGGCGGGCACCACCAGGCGGCGCAGGTAGAAGCGCTGGAAAGCCGCCTGGGCTGAAGCGGGGTCGGGCCGGTTGAAATCCAGCACCGCCGCCCGCCCGCCGGGCCGCAGCAGGCGCCGCAGCTCCACCAGGCCCGCGGCGGGATCGGCCAGGTTGCGCAGGCCGTAGGCCATCACCGCCCCGTCCGCCCAGCCATCGGCCAGGCCGGTGGCCAGGGCATCGCCTTGCCGCCACTCCAGGGGCAGCCAGGGCTGGAGCGCCGCCCGGTGCTCGGCGATGGCCAGCGGGGCGGCGGCCGCATCCAGGCCCAGCACCTGCCCGCCGGGCCTGACCCGGGAGGCCAGCAGCAGGGCCAGGTCGCCGGTGCCGCAGCAGAGGTCGAGCAGGCGCTGGCCGGGGCGGGGGCGCAGCCAGAGCAGGGCCTGTCGCTTCCAGAGCCGGTGCAGCCCCAGGCTGAGCAGATCGTTCAGCTGGTCGTAACGGGGCGCGATGGTGTCGAACAGATCGCTGATCTGCCGGGGATCAACGGTGGCCAAAACGGAGCGGAACGGGGGACGGCGGAATCGGGCCTCAGCCCTCGCCCTGCAGGGTCAGGGAGTCGTCCCAGGGCAGCACGATCGCATCCAGGCTGACGCCGGAGAGCTCCGGCTCGGGGGCCGCCAGACCACGGGCCTCCAGCCGCACCGGGCTGGTGAAGGTGAGCACCATCACGGTGGCCAGGCCCACCGCCGCCGAGCAGACCATGCAGCCGGCGAGCATCAGGGAGAACTCGCGGCGGTCGGTGGCGGCCTGCATCAGCTGGAGCGCCCAGGCCACCAGCGCGATCACAACCACCACCACCACGAGCGCGATCACGGTGACCAGGGGCGTCGGCAGCAGCAGGAAGGCGTTCACCGATGCACCACGAACCACGAACGTTTCCCAATGTTACGGCGAGTGAAGCAAGCGGTGCGATCGCCGCGGCCCCGGGCTGCTCAACCCGCCGCCAGGCTCGTCAGCAGGGGCCGCAGCGGCAGGCCGCGGCGCAGCAGGTCGGTCTTGATCTCCTCGACGGTGAGCACCCCGTCATGGAGCAGGGAGGCCAGCAGGGCGGCCGAGGCGCCGGCGACCTCAAGGGCCTCGGCGATGTGGTCGATGCAGCCGGCACCTCCGGAGGCGATCACCGGCACCTCCACCGCCTCGACCACCGCCCGGGTCAGGGCGAGATCGTATCCCGCCTGGGTGCCGTCGCCGTCCATGGAGGTGAGCAGGATCTCCCCGGCCCCGAGCGCCACCACCCGACGGGCCCAGGCCACCGCATCGAGGCCGGTGTTCTCCCGCCCCCCCTTCACGAACACATCCCAGCCGGGGGCTTCCCCGTCGGGGCAAGGCCGGCGGCGGGCATCAATGGCCACCACGATGCACTGGCAGCCGAAGCGGTCGGCGCCGGCCGTCACCAGCTCGGGGGTGCGGACCGCCGAGGAATTGAGACTCACCTTGTCGGCGCCGGCCCGCAGCAGCTCGGTGATGCCCTCGACGCTGACGATGCCGCCACCCACCGTGAAGGGGATCGTCACCGCCTCGGCGGTGCGGCGCACCATGTCGACGAGGGTGGCGCGGCCCTGGTGGCTGGCGGCGATGTCGAGGAAGACGAGCTCGTCGGCACCGGAAGCGCTGTAGCGACAGGCCAGTTCCACCGGGTCGCCGGCGTCGCGCAGCCCGACGAAATTCACCCCCTTCACCACCCTGCCGTCGGCCACGTCGAGACAGGGGATGATCCGCTTGGCTACCACGGGTTCGCTGTTAGGGTTGCGCGACTTTCTAATCGCGCCGGACATGGCCCAGGCTGGCATCACCATCGGTTCGAAGGTGCGGGTCACCCGCGTGCGCGATCGGATTCCGGCCGATCTGGTGGCCGCCCTCAAGGCCGATGCCACCGGCACGGTGAAGGATTTCCGTGTCACCGACGGCACCGGGATCGGTGTGGTGGTGGAGCTCAGCGGCGGCACCACCACCTGGTTCTTCGACGACGAGATCACCCCTGCCTGAGACGGCCCAACCCATGAGCCAGAGCCCCGAACCCAGCGCCGGCTCCCCAGGCGTCTCCGGTGGCGCCCGTCAGCTGCTCGGGATGAAGGGTGCCGCCGGCACCTCCAACATCTGGAAGATCCGGCTGCAGCTGATGAAGCCCGTCACCTGGATTCCCCTCATCTGGGGAGTCATCTGCGGCGCGGCAGCCTCCGGGAATTTCCACTGGACCCTGCCTGAAGTGGGGGCCTCCGTGGCCTGCATGCTGATGAGCGGTCCGCTGCTGGCCGGCTACACCCAGACCATCAACGACTACTACGACCGCGAGATCGACGCGATCAACGAGCCCTACCGGCCGATCCCGTCCGGGGCCATTCCCCTGGGCCAGGTGCGTCTCCAAATCGTGGTGCTACTGCTTGCCGGGCTGGCCGTGGCCTGGGGTCTGGATGTCTGGGCGGGCCACAGCACCCCGGTGCTGCTGCTGCTGGCCCTGGGCGGCTCGTTCGTGAGCTACATCTATTCGGCGCCACCGCTGAAGCTCAAGCAGAACGGCTGGCTCGGCAACTACGCCCTCGGCGCCAGCTACATCGCCCTGCCCTGGTGGGCCGGCCAGGCCCTGTTCGGCCAGCTCACCTGGACCACGGCCCTGCTCACCCTGGCCTACAGCCTGGCGGGGCTCGGCATCGCCGTCGTCAACGACTTCAAGAGCGTCGAAGGGGACAGGGCCCTGGGGCTGCAATCGCTGCCAGTGGTGTTCGGCGTCCAGCGGGCCAGCTGGATCAGCGCCGGCATGATCGACCTTTTTCAGCTGGCGATGGTGGCGGTGCTGATCGCCATCGGCCAGCACTTCGCCGCCGTGCTCCTGGTGCTGCTGATCATCCCCCAGATCACCTTCCAGGACATCTGGCTGCTGCGTGATCCCGTCGCCTTCGATGTGAAGTACCAGGCCAGCGCCCAGCCGTTCCTCGTGCTGGGGATGCTTGTCACCGCCTTGGCGATCGGCCACAGTGACCTCACCCCTATCGCTGCGCTGACGGCACCGCTGCCATGACCAGGGTGGGCCTGTCCACGGCCACCACCGGCCCGCGGCAGCCCGGTGAGCCTCCGCCCAGCCGCCCATCCCGACGCTCCGGCTGGCGCCTGCTCGCCCCGGCCGTCGCGGCCACCGCCGTGGGCGGGCTCGTTGCCCTGGGGCAGACGACCGTGGTGCGCGCCCTCGACGGGATGCTGCCCGATGCGGCCCGCATCACCAGCTTCAACCGGCCGGGGACGATCACGATCCTCTCCTCCGACGGCCAGGTGGTGCTCAAGAAGGGGCCGGCCACCCGGGAGAAACTGCCCGCCGGCAAGATGCCGCTGCTGATCCAGCGCGCCTTCGTGGCCGCCGAGGACCGGCGCTTCTACCAGCACGACGGCATCGACCTGTTCGGCATCAGCCGCGCCGTGCTGCGCAACGTCCAGCAGGGGGCCGTGGAGGAGGGCGCCAGCACGATCACCCAGCAACTGGCGCGCACCGTGTTCCTGAGCCAGGACCGCACGATCATGCGGAAGCTCAAGGAAGCGGCCTTGGCCGGAAAGATCGAGCGCCAGCTGAGCAAGGACCAGATCCTCGAGCAGTACCTCAACTACGTGTACCTGGGCTCCAGCGCCTACGGGGTCTCCGATGCGGCCTGGATCTACTTCTCCAAGCGTCCCGACCAGCTCACCCTGCCGGAGGCCGCCCTGATCGCCGGCCTGCCGCCGGCCCCTTCGGTGTATTCGCCGCTGGTGAATCCGGAGGTGGCGCTGCGGCGACGCTCGATCGTGCTGCAGCGCATGCGGGAGGCGGGCTTCATCGACGATGAACAGCTGCAGCGGGCCGACGCCGCCCCCCTGGCGCTGAAGCCGGCGGAACCGAAGTTCTTCTTCAACCCGGCTCCCTGGTACACCAGCTGGCTGGAGCAGGAACTGCCCAAGGTGCTCAGCAAGGAGCAGCTGGAGGTGGGCGGGCTGACGATCCGCAGCGGCCTGAATGCGGCCTGGCAGGCGGAGGCCCAGAAAACGATCGACTCCTACGCCACCGGCAGCATGGAGGGGGCCCTGGTGGCCATGGAACCCGGCACCGGGCTGGTGCGGGCGATGGTGGGCGGCAAGGACTGGGAGAAGACCCAGTTCAACCGGGCCTCCCAGGCGCTGCGTTCCCCGGGCTCCACCTTCAAGCTGTTCGTCTACCTGACGGCCCTCAAGCTGGGGATGAAGCCGGAGGACACGGTGCTGGATTCGGCCCGCTGCTTCGGCAGCTACTGCCCCAAGAACTTCGGCAACCGCTACATGGGCCGGGTGAGCCTGGCCACGGCCCTGCAGAACTCCCTCAACATCGTGGCGGTGGGGCTGCTGCAGAAACTGGGCTACGACCCGGTGATCGCCACCGCCAAGAGCCTCGGCATCCACCGGGAACTGGGCCGCTACCTGTCGATGGCGATCGGGGCCAACGAGCAGACGGTGCTCGACATGACCGCCGCCTATGCGGCGCTGGTGAACCGTGGCGTGTACATCCAGCCGCTGGCCTTCGAGGAGATCTACGGGCCGGAGGGGGAACTGCTGTGGTCTCGCCGGGCCAACGGCCCCCGCGGCACCCGGGCGGTGAGCAGCGACATCGCCGACGCGATGGTCTGGATGCTGCAGCAGGTGGTGCGGGGCGGCACCGGCGGCGGCGCCGCCCTGGCCGACCGGGCGGTGGCCGGCAAGACGGGCACCTCCGAGGGGGGTCGGGACCTCTGGTTCATCGGCTCCATCCCCCAGCTCACCACCGGGGTCTGGCTGGGGTACGACAACAACCGGGAGACGGGCACCACCAGCGTGCTGGCCACCTACGCCTGGCGGACCTTCATGGAACCGGTCACCAAGGGGATGCCGGTGAAGGCGTTCCCCCCCAAGCCGACACTCACCGGCACCTTCAAACCGGTGCCGGGCAAGCGGACCACCGAGCGCGATGCCCGGCCCCAGGACAGCGGCAGCCGCGAAACCCCGAGCTGGCAGGCGCCGGATCAGGAGCCCAGCCGCATCACCCCCCCCGACCGGGAGCCCCCCACCGAGCAGCCGCCCTCCCAGGCCGATCCGACCCAGACGGCACCCCCGAACAATCCCGTCGCCGCCCCCCGCTCCCGCGATGCGGCCATTCCCCCGCCCCCACCGCCGGAACCCGCCGCCCC
>NZ_JAGQBM010000072.1:0-15144 GCF_024345635.1 Cyanobium sp. Lug-B | reverse complement strand
CGGCGTGGCCACGAGCGAGCCCGCCGACGGTGCCGTTCTGGTGGCGGCCGCCGTGGGGGCCAGCGGCATCGAGCAGGGGACAGCGGTGCAGGCCCAGGGGCAGGCCCTGGCGGCGGCCGTCCTGGGGCTGGAGCCGGAGCGGGTGGTGGTCACCGGCGACGAGCGCACCGCCCTGCGGGGAGCCTTCCCAGGCGGGCCGGGCATCGTGGTGATCAGCGGCACCGGCACGATCGCCATCGGCCGAAACGGCGCCGGCCGCGAGCACCGCTGCGCCGGCTGGGGCTGGCTGCTGGATGGGGCCGGTTCGGCCATGGACATCGGCCGGGACGGCCTGGCCCTGAGCCTTCAGATGGCCGATGGCCGCCTCGCCGAGACCCCCCTGCGGCGGGCCCTTTGGGTGGCCCTCGATCTGGACCCGGACGATCCTGGGGCTCCCCAGCGGCTCAAGGCGCTGGTGGTGGCCGACGGGTTCGGCCCCGCCGGCTTTGCCCGGCTGGCCCCGGTGCTCGATCGCCTCGCCGCCGCGGGGGACCCCCGGGCCGTCGCCGTGATGGAGCACAACGCCGGGGCGCTCTCGGCGATGGTGGCAGGGGTGGCCCGGAGCCTGGATCTGGTGGGGCCGGCGGTGTGCCCGATGGGCGGGGCGCTGCGCCACCTGGAGCAGCTGCGGGGCCCTTTCTCCCGAAGCCTGGCTCAGGACCTGCCGGGGAGTCGGCTGGTGGGGGCCGCCGGCGATGCCTGCCAGGGGGCCCTGGCGCTGGCGGCGGCCCTGCTGCAGGGGCCTGTTGAGGCTTAGGGCCTCAGCGAACCAGCACGCCCATCGGGGCGAGGGCCAGGGCGCCGCCGAGCACCGCCAGCAGCAGGGCCAGGCGGGCCGTCCAGACCAGGGGAAGGCGGCGCATCAGCAGGAACGAGCCACCGCTGACCAGCACCGAAGCGGCCAGGGCACCGGCCCACCAGCCGAAGGCCGAAGCATCGACAGGGGCCTCACCGCCGTGCAGGGCGCCGTGCAGGGCCACCGCAGCGGCCACCAGGCCGCCACCGAAGGCCAGACCGGGGCTGCGGCCTTCGCGGTGGGAATTCAGGATCAGCAGCGCCACCGCCGAGATCGCTAGGGCGGCGAGCACTTCAGCGAACGGCATGGTGAAGCCCATGGCCCCGGCCAGGCCCCCCAGCACCGCGCCGGCCAGGCCCCAGAGCAGCAGCTGGGCCGACACGTAGGACGCGGCCGCGCCCACACCGATCAGCAGCAGCAGGTGGTCCACCCCGGTGATCGGGTGGAGGAAGCCGTAGCCGAGGCCGCCGTGGGCGAGGCCATGGGCCTGGGCCGGCTGGCCGACGAGCACGAAACCGAGGGCGGCGGCGCTGCCCAGCAGGGTCCAGGAGCGCAGGCCGGAAAAGTGGGTCATCGAGGGTCCCGGTCCGCGCCGGGGATGGAAGGAACGGTTCACGGCGAGCGTTCTGGCTGAGGGTGACCCCATCACAGCTGCGGGACAGCGCCGGAATGGTGGAAGGGAGAACCCTGCCGTGCACCGGACTTTCCTCGTTTCCTCCCGGAGGTGAACCCCGGGAACCGTCCACCCATTGTGCCCGCAGCCCGTGACGTTGCCGCCCGATGACCGCAGCTTCTGACCGGTAAGGGGGGAGGATGGCCCGCAGGAGGTTCCTCCCCTTCACGGGGAGGACGCAAGGAGGAAAGGCGGTGCGGGGTAACCCAAGTCCGCCGCTGTCCCGCAGCTGTGATGGACACCGTGGCCCCCCGCCCCGGCGTCCTCAGTCAGAACGCTCACCCCCCACGACACCATTCCTGCCGGCGAGGACCGGAGATCATTCATGAACCTGCCTTCCCTGGCCCAGCGACGCGGCATCCCGCCCATCGCCACGCCCATCGCCCTGGTCGCTCTGTGCGCCCTGCCCCTGCTGCTGGCCGCCCCGGCCTCGGCGCACCACCTGATGGATCTCACCGGCATGAAGCCCGGCGTGGTGTCCGGCCTGCTGAGCGGCCTGGCCCACCCGATCCTGGGCCCCGACCACCTGCTGTTCCTGCTGGCCATCGGCCTGGTGGGCATCGTCCAGCCCTTCCGCTGGGTGCTGGCCCTGCTGGGCTGCGGGCTGGTGGGCAACGCCCTGGGGCTGGCCCTGCCCGGCTTCCCCTGGATCGAGCCGCTGGTGGCCCTGTCGGTGGCCCTCACGGGCCTGGTGCTGGCCCGGCGCCTGCCCCCGGCCGTGCTGGTGCCCGCCTTCCTGCTGCACGGCTACGCCCTCAGCGGCGCCGTCCTCGGCTGGGAGCCCACCCCGATCGGCTTCTACCTGGGGGGTCTGCTGGTGAGCCAGAGCCTGCTGCTGCTGGTGGCCCTCACGGCCGTCAGGCGCTGGCGCCGCACGGCCTCCAGCGGTGCGGTCAACATCACCGCCGGTCTGCTGATGGGCATCGGCCTGGCCTTCACCTGGTCGACCCTGGTGGCCTGAGGGCTCAGGTGCCCAGCAGGGCGGTGCACTCCAGCCGCTCCTGGCTGGCGGCCTGGCGCGAGGCCCGCAGCCGGATCGCCTCCGCCAGGTACTCGGCGTCCTCGGCGACGCCGCAGAACCGGGCCGAGCCCCAGGTGTGCAGCCAGGGCAGGCCGAGAACGTAGAGCCCCGGCACCTGGGTGAGGCCCCGTTCGTGGACCGGATGGCCGGCGCCATCGAAGACGGGCACCTCCACCCAGGAGAAATCCGGCCGGTAGCCCGTGCACCAGATCACGGCCGCCAGCGGCTCGGCGGCCAGGTCGAGGGGCTCCGGCGGACCGGGGGGCGGTGTCCAGCAGGGGACATAGGGGGGCTCATCGGGGGCGCTGAGCCCCTGGGCGGCGATGTGGTCGTCGATGCTGCGGCAGATGCGGCTGTAGACGGCATCGGCCCCGTCGAGGTTGGCGGCCAGGTCGCCGGCGAACCGGATGCGGTCGTGGCCGAGGTCGGCCAGGCGGCCGTGCAGCACCATCCCCTCGAGGGCCCGGCGGCGCAGGTCGATCTCCCGGCCGCCGTCGCGGCCGGTGAGGTAGTGGTTGGTCTTGCCACGCACCGCCCTGGGATCGGCGTGCTGGTCGATCGGCATGGCGTAGTAGCCCATGCGATCGAGCCAGTCGACCACGTCGCGGCCTCGGTAGCGGCGGGGGGAGCGGGGGGCACTGCCGACGCTCAGGTGCACCCGGCGGCCAGCCAGGTGCAGGTCTTCGGCGATCTGGCAGCCCGACTGGCCACTGCCCACCACCAGCACCGGCCCGGGGGGGAGCGTGGCGGGGCTGTCGTAGTCACGGGCATCGATCTGCAGGATCCGCTCGGGAAGCCGGGCGGCGAGGGGGTGGCGCTTCGGGCGGTGGTAGCCGCCGGTGGCGATCACCACCTGCTCCGCCTCGATGGCGCCCTCGTCGGTGGAGAGCAGGAACCCGTTGCCGCTGGCCTGCAGGCGGTTCACGGCCACGCCCTCGCGCACCGGCACCTGGATGTGGTCGGCGAAGCGCTGCACGTAGCGGACGATCTCCTCGCGGCCCATGAAGCCCTCGGGATCGTCGCCGTCGTAGGGGAAATCGGGCAGGCGGCACTGCCAGTTGGGCGTCACCAGGCAGAAGGACTCCCAGCGCTGGCGGGCCCAGGCATGGCCGATGCGATGGCGCTCCAGCACCAGGGGACGCACCCCCCGCTTCTGGAGGCAGTGGGCGACCGACAGGCCCGCCTGGCCGCCGCCCACCACCACCACCGCATGCCGCTGCGCCGACTCCGAACCCCTGGCCACGGCCACCCCGGCTGAACACGAAAACCAATGCTGGCCGCCGCGGCCGATACGCCCTGTAACGACCGCCACGGATCGCCCCGCCGACGGCGATGGGCGAGAGGCGGCATTCGGTGGCATCGGCGACACAGAACAAAAGTTCATCCGTGGCACGGTCCCCCATGCCGATTCCACCGACCGCACCTCCCCATGCCCCAGGTCAGCCGTCCCGCCAACCAGACGGGTGAGTTCCTCGTCGACTACGAGGAGAAGGTCTTTCCCGACGTCAAGGCCGAACCCGGTGAGAAGGCCCTGGTCACCTTCCACACCGTGGCCTTCGAGGGCTCCATCGGCCTGGTGAACCTGCTGCAGGCCAGCCGCCTGATCAACAAGGGCTTCGAGACCTCGATCCTGCTCTACGGCCCGGGCGTGACCCTGGGTCTGCAGCGGGGCTTCCCCAAGCTGGGCGACGCCGCCTTCGACGGCCACCTCAACTTCGGCGCCCGCATCCAGAAGTTCATGGACCAGGGCGGCAAGGTCTACGCCTGCCGCTTCGCCCTCCAGGCCCTCTACGGCCACGGCGAAGGCGCCCTGATCCCCGGAATCATCCCGGTCAACCCCCTCGACGTGCTCGACATCGTGCTGCTGCACCGCAAGGAAGGCGCCTTCATCCTCGACACCTGGACGCTCTGAATGCCCGCCACGGTCACCGTCGCCGCCGCCCAGATCCGTCCGGTGCTCTACAGCCTGGACGGCTCGGTGGCGCGGGTGGTCGCGGCCATGGAGGAGGCCGCCGCGGCCGGGGTGGAGCTGATCGTCTTTCCCGAGACGTTCCTGCCCTACTACCCCTATTTCTCCTTCGTGGAGCCGCCGGTGCTGATGGGCAAGTCGCACCTCAAGCTCTACGAGCAGGCGGTGACGGTGCCCGGCCCGGCCCTGGGCCGCATCGCCGCCGCCGCCCGCCAGCTCGGCCTGCACGTGCTGCTGGGCATCAACGAGCGCGACGGGGGCAGCCTCTACAACGCCCAGCTGCTGATCGATGCCGCCGGTGAGCTGGTGCTCAAGCGCCGCAAGCTCACCCCCACCTATCACGAGCGGATGGTCTGGGGCCAGGGGGACGGGGCCGGCCTGCAGGTGGTGCCCACCGCCCTCGGGCGCATCGGCGCCCTGGCCTGCTGGGAGCACTACAACCCCCTGGCCCGCTTCAGCCTGATGGCCCAGGGCGAGGAGATCCACTGCGCCCAGTTCCCCGGCTCGCTGGTGGGGCCGATCTTCGCCGAGCAGACCGCCGTCACCCTGCGCCACCACGCCCTCGAGGCCGGCTGCTTCGTGGTGTCCTCCACCGCCTGGCTGGAGCCGGAGGACGTCGAGAAGATCACGCCCGATCCGGTGCTGCAGAAGGCCTGCCAGGGGGGCTGCCACACGGCGGTGATCAGCCCGGAGGGCCGCTATCTGGCCGGGCCGCTGCCCGATGGCGAGGGCCTGGCCATCGCCGAACTCGACCTGAGCCTGATCACCAAACGCAAACGCATGATGGACAGCGTCGGCCACTACAGCCGCCCCGACCTGCTGGGGCTGCGGATCGACCGCAGCCCCGCCCGCCAGCTGCATGAGCGGGTTGCTGAGCCCGGACTGAACGGATTCGCCGCGGCCGGCACTCCTGGCGAAGCGTCCCCAGGCCTGCCCCTGCTGGAGGAACTGCACCATGGCTGAGCACGACCGCCGCGCCCTGGGGCGCCGGCTCACCGAACTGCAGGTGCACGGGGTGGTCGACCCGGCGGTGCCCGGCAACCCCGGCCGCCGGGGCGGGGCGGGCCCCTCGGATCACCGCGCCCTCAGCATCGACGGCACCACCGTGATGGTGCCCGTCTACAACGCCGTGGCCGGCACCTCGCCCTACCGGCTGGACACCGCCGCCGGCGGCGGCCTGGAGGTGAGCGGCCCGGCGGCGGCGATGGCCCTCGCCGTGGAAGCGCCGCCGGAGCCGCGCTTCTACGGCCTGACCACCGCCGAGGGCATCCCGTACCGCTCGATCGCCCTGCTGCACGGCCGGGACGTGCTGGCCACCACCCTCCTGCAGACCTGCATCCGCTTCCGCGACCGAACCCAGTCGTGCCAGTTCTGTGCCATCGAGCAGTCGCTGGAGGATGGCCGCACCCTCGTGCGAAAGACGCCGGCCCAGGTGGCGGAGGTGGCCGAGGCGGCGGTGCGTCTCGATGGCGTGCGCCAGCTGGTGCTCACCACCGGCACCCCCAACAGCGACGACCGGGGCGCCCGGCTGATGGCCGAGACCGCCGCCGCCGTCAAGGCCCGGGTGAACCTGCCGATCCAGGCCCAGTGCGAACCCCCCGACGACCCGGCCTGGTACCGGCGCATGAAGGACGCCGGCGTCGACAGCCTCGGCATGCACCTGGAGGTGGTGGAAGAGGAGGTGCGGCGGCGGATCCTGCCGGGCAAGTCGGAGCTGGGGCTGGAGCGCTACATGGAGGCCTTCACCGAGGCCGTGGCGGTGTTCGGCCGCGGCCAGGTGTCCACCTACCTGCTGGCCGGCCTGGGGGACAGCGCCGCCTCCCTCATTGCCGTGAGCGAACGGCTGATCGCCCTGGGGGTCTACCCGTTCGTGGTGCCCTTCGTGCCGATCGCCGGCACCCCCCTGGAGGCCCATCCCGCCCCCTCCACCGACTTCATGGTGGCCGTCTACACGGCGGTGGGCGACCGGTTGCGGGCCTCCGACCTCAGGTCCGAGGCCATGGCGGCCGGCTGCGCCAAGTGCGGCGCATGCTCGGCCCTCTCCCTGTTCGAAGCCGGCCCGGAGCCGGTCACCCCCTGAGCGCGGCCATGTTCTTCATCGACCCCTCCAGCCACGACATCGGCCGCAGCGCCAGCTCGGCGCCGGCCGCCTTCACCCCCTCGGTGCGGCGGGGGGTGGCGATCGAGGCGGAGGACTTCCGCCTCTCGCCCACAGCCAGCTCCCAGCGCTTCTCCTTCCACCTGCTGCGGCGCGGCACGCCCCTGGAGGAGGGCTACTGGCAGCTGCGCAGCGCCATCTTCTGCCAGGAGCAGCACCTGTTCGAGGCCAGCGACCGGGATGAGAAGGATGGCCACGCCTACCCCATCGCCGCCCTCGACCACAGCGCCGGCAGCGGCAGCGGCGTGGTGGGGGTGGTGCGGATCCTGGAGGAGCGGCCCCGCCTCTGGTACGGCGGCCGGCTCGGGGTGCACGGTGACCACCGCCGCCACAACCAGATCGGCAAGGGCCTGATCTGGAAGGCGGTGACGACCGCCAACGGCTGGGGCTGCGACCGCTTCCTGGCCACGGTGCAGCTGCAGAACGTGCGCTTCTTCCAGCGCCTGCACTGGACCTCGATCGACACCCTGGAGATCCGCGGCCTGCCCCACCACCTGATGGAGGCCGACCTCTCCTACTACCAGCCCGGCCACGAACGGCGCCCCCTGGCGGTGGGCGAAGCGGCAGCGGCGGGGGTGGCGGCGGCGTGAGTCGCCCCGGGCCGCAGGATCCTGATCTGGTGGAACTGGCCGGCAGGCTGCGCCAGCTCAGCGGTCTCACCGGCAAGACCGACATCCAGTCCCCGGCGGCCACCTTCCCCCACCAGCCCTTTCCCGCCCTGGGTCCCGCCGCGGCCCTCGGCGACGACGCCGCCCTGCTGCCGGCGGTGGCCACGCCGCTGCTGCTGGCCAGTGAGGGCATCGACCCGGCCCTGGTGGCCGCCGACCCCTGGTTCGCCGGCTGGTGCGGCGTGCTGGTGAACCTCAGCGACATCGCCGCCATGGGAGGCACCCCGATCGCGGTGGTGAACAGCCTCTGGTGCCGCAGCGCCAGCCGGGCGGAGCCGATCCTGGCGGGCCTGCGCCGGGCCTCCGAGGTGTTCGGGGTGCCGGTGGTGGGGGGGCATACCAATTTGCACAGCCCCTACGACGCCCTGGCGGTGGCGGTGCTGGGCACGGCCGCCGGCCCGGTGCTCTCGGCCCGCGCCGCCCGCCCCGGCGACCACTGCCACCTGCTGATCGACCCCAACGGCGGCTTCCGCGGCGACTCCCTCTGCTGGGATGCGGCCACGGAAGCCGACCCCGCCCGGCTGCGGCGCCAGCTGGCCCTGATGGCGGATCTGGCGGCCGATGGGAGCGTCCACGCCGCCAAGGACATCAGCATGGGCGGCCTGGTGGGCACCGCGGCCATGGTCTGCGAGGCGGCCGGCTGCGGCCTGACCCTGGACCTGGGGGCGATCCAGCCCCCCGCGGGGGTGGCGCTGGAGCCCTGGCTCACCTGTTTTCCCAGCTTCGGCTTCCTGCTGGCCGCCCGCCCCGATCAGGAGGGGCGGCTGGCGGAGCGGGTCGCCGCCTGCGGCGGCCTGCTGCTGGCGCGGATCGGCACGTTCACGGCGGAGCGGCGGCTGGTGCTGGCGGCGGGGGGGCAGCAGCAGGAGATCTGGCGCGGAGAGGCGCCGCTCACCGGCTTCGGGGCGCTGCCCTGATCGGGCGGTCGTGATCAACCTGTCGTGATCGCCACCGCAACCGGAAGGGGCCCGGCACACAATGGCCTCGCTGGGTGGTGGGGGGCGCCATGCCGGAAGTGGAGCTGACACTGGAATGGCCGGACGGGGGCAGGAGTCGCCTCTATTCCCCCTCCACCGTGATCCTCGAGCACCTCGCCCCGGGCCAGACCGTGACGGTGGCGGAGCTGCGGACCAGGGGCACCCTGGCGCTGCGTCAGGCCTCCGAGCGGGTGCGGGCCCGCTACGGCTTCGCCTGCACCCGGGCCGATGAGGAGGAACGGCGCCTGCTGGAGCAGGCGGCAGCCTTCGCGGCCGAGGAGCTGGTGCGCGTTCAGAGCGCTTAGCCGGACAGCACCCGCTCAATGCGGCGATCGGGGATCAGCCACATCAGGGCCACCAGCCCATAGACCGCCTGGCCAACGGCCGGGGAACGCAGGCTCACCAGCATCGCCACCAGATAGAGCGCCAGGGAGGTTTGCCCCTTCCAGTCACGGCCCACGGCCCGGCGCAGCAGGGAGTCGGGGCCCTGGCTGGCGATGATTCGGCCCTGGAGGATGAAATAGGCGAGGGCCGCCATCATCATCACGGCGCCATAAAGGACCGAAGGGGCGATCGCCCTGGGGTTCTGGCCCATCCAGCCGGTGGCGAAGGGCACCAGCGACAACCAGAACAGCAGATGGAGGTTGGCCAGGAGCACCGGGCCACTGACCCGCTGCAGGGTGTGCAGCATGTGGTGGTGATTGTTCCAGTAGATGCCGATATAGATGAAGCTCAGCAGATAGCTCAGAAAGACAGGGATCAGGGGCACCAGGGCCGCCGGTCCGGTGTCGTGGGGCACCTTGATCTCCAGCACCATGATCGTGATCACAATGGCCAGGACACCGTCACTGAAGGCCTCCAGACGGGTGGTTTTCATGGGGCCTGGCCATGGATCTCGCTGCTTATGGCAGAGACGACGCAGACTGCAGCAGAAAAGAGATGAATCGCTACAAAGCCCAGACTGCCTGGCACCACTGAGCCGCGGCAGGACGCCGCCTCCTGGAGTACCCAGATGGCGCCGACCGGACTCTTCGCGGCGCACCGCGCTCAGTAGAGAAGGGGTGGACCACCGCAAAGCAAGATCCGATGACACATCGCATCCGAAAACGTCTGTTCAGCCTCGCCTCCATGGCGGCGCTGGTGATCTCCCTGATGATCCAGTGGCCTGCCATGGCCATGGCCAGCCAAGCACGCTCCATCTCACCGGTCGCCTTCGCCAGCATGACCGACAAGATGGGCGCCAAAGCCAAGGAAGCCGAAGGCAAGATGGAATCGGCCTACGGCGAAATCACCGGCGACACGGGTCGCCAGGTGAAGGGCAAAGCCAAGCAGGTGCAGGCCTCCGCCATGAACGCGAAAGAAGCCGTGAAGGACGGCTCCAGGGACGTGGCCCGCAAGGCCAGTGATGCCGCCGACAAACTGGCGAACAAGATCAAGTAACCGGCCCATCACCACCCAAAGGAGGACCCCATGCTGGAATCCATTGCCGTCGTCCTGGTGGTTCTCTGGCTGCTCGGTCTGGTGACGTCCACCTCCCTGGGCGGCCTGATCCACCTGCTTCTGGTGATCGCCCTGATCGTGATCGCGGCCCGACTGATCAGTGGTCGGACCGTATGACGTGCCAGCGGCGGGGGGATCAGCGTTCCTCCGCCAGGCAACGGCGCAGCGTCAGCAGGGCCTTGCGCTCCAGATGCTGCACCTTGTGCTTGGACAGGCCGATGCCCTCGCCGATCTTCGCCAGCGACGGGGACTCCGCACCGCCGTAGCGAAGACGCAGCACCCGGCGCTCCAAGGGGGACAGCTGGACGAGGGCGCGGTGCAGCCAGCGGTAATCGTCCCGAAGGCCGGGCTCGGAGGGATCGCCGATCAGATCCTTCAGACTCACCTCCCCGTCCGTGTTCCCCAGGGTCTGATCGAGAGAGAGGGTCTGCAGGTCATGGGAGGCCTGAAGCACGGTTTCCAGCCGTCGCGGGCTCTCCCCCAGCTGGATGCCGATCGCGGCCAGCGTCAGGGGTTCCGGGGAGGCATGGCGCAGGGCATGCACCTTGCGGGCCAGGGCCGCCATCTGGGGCGGCACCCGGATCAGACCGGCCGTTTCCTGGAGATGGCGATGCACCGCCTGGCGGATCCACCAGGAGCCATAGGTGGAGAACCTGTAGCCGCGCTCGGGCAGGAAACGCTCCACCGCATGGATCAGGCCGAGGTTGCCGGCCTGCACCACATCCATCGGATCCAGATGCATCTGCCGGATGCGGCTGTGCTGCTGCTTGCAGAGCGACACCACCAGACGCAGATTGCCCGTCACCATGCGCGCGAAAGCCCGGCGCCCTCGCCGCTCCTGACTGGGGGCTGGCGCTGGCTGAGAGCGCCAGTCCTGCACCAGGGCTCCGAGGTGCAATTCCTCGGAAGGCGTCAGCAAAGGGATACGACCGATGCTGCGCAAATAGTCCCCAAAACAATCTGACATGGTGACCAGAAAAGAGGGACATCAGCGAGCCTAGGGATGGCGAAATCTGCGCCACGAGCGATGTTCGCCTTTGCGGCTGATCTGCAGCATCGCGGTGCAGAAAACCACCGCAGAACGACCTAATTTCTGTATCCGATTCAACCAACAGGAGAACGCATCATGTCGCTGATTTCGCTCATCATCACCCTGATCGTCGTCGGGGTCCTGCTGTGGCTCGTCAACAACTACATCCCCATGGACGGGAAGATCAAACGCATCCTGAACATCGTCGTGGTGGTCGCCGTCGTGGTGTGGCTCCTCAACATCCTTGGTCTGATGGATTCGTTGCGCAGCATCCGCCTGGGCCGCTGACGGCCGGCCGCCGGCAGCGGGCTCGCTCCCCCGTGGGGGCCTCAGCCACCGGCCCCGGGGCCAGGCATCGCATGCAGGGCCTGGGTTTCCTCCGGCCCCAGCACCAGCTCTGCCGATGCGTCACCCGCCAGGGGCAGGCTGAGGACGAGGGGCAGGGCGTCACTGGGGCGGGGCAGCAGGTCGGCCATGTCGAACTGGGCCGAGCTTTCCGGCAGGGGCCCGGCCCCGACCGCCACCAGCTCCTCGCTGCGGTTGGCCAGGGTCCAGGAGCCGCCGACCCCGTCGCTGAGCCGCAGGGGCCGGCTGTGGTCGACGGCGATGCCCGGGGTGAGGGCGCTGAGGCGCAGGCGCTCGCCGCTGGGGTAGGCGGGATCGGGCTGGGCGAAGACCCGCAGCGACCAGCGGTTGTCGTCCCGGTCGCGCAGGCTCCAGCGCTGGCCCTCGTCGGCCCGGGCCAGACCGGGCGCCAGGGTCAGCAGCAGCACCAGCAGCAGGGCCGCCAGCGCCGCCGCCCCTGGCCAGGCGCGGCTGACAGGGGAGCCCGGAACAGGTTGAGCAGAAGCACGCATGGTGGGAAGCCCCGATCCGGGGTCATTCAACGCTATCGTTTTATCGTCCGGTAGCAGCAAGCGGCATGGTCGCAAGACGTTGTCGCTGCCCGTCGCGCCCGGTCTGTCCATCTTCGGATGTCCTGTCATGACTCTCACCACCCTGTCGCGTTCCGGGGTCCATCCCTGGGATCGCTTCAAGAACTGGGTCACCAGCACCGAGAACCGTCTCTACGTGGGCTGGTTCGGCGTGCTGATGATCCCCACCCTGCTCACGGCCACCGTCTGTTTCGTGATCGCCTTCGTCGGCGCCCCGCCCGTCGACATCGACGGCATCCGTGAGCCCGTCTCCGGCGGCCTGCTCTACGGCAACAACATCATCACCGCCGCCGTGGTGCCCTCCAGCAACGCCATCGGCCTGCACTTCTACCCCATCTGGGAAGCCGCCAGCCTCGACGAGTGGCTCTACAACGGCGGCCCCTACCAGCTGATCATCTTCCACTTCCTGATCGGCATCTTCTGCTGGATGGGGCGGGAGTGGGAGCTCAGCTACCGCCTGGGCATGCGCCCCTGGATCGCCGTGGCCTACAGCGCCCCGGTGGCTGCCGCCACCGCCGTGCTGCTGATCTACGCCATCGGCCAGGGCTCCTTCTCCGACGCCCTGCCCCTGGGGATCTCCGGCACCTTCAACTTCATGCTGGTGCTGCAGGCGGAGCACAACGTGCTCATGCATCCCTTCCACATGCTCGGCGTGGCCGGCGTGTTCGGCGGTTCTCTGTTCTCGGCCATGCACGGCTCGCTGGTCACCAGCTCCCTGGTGCGGGAGACCACCGAAACCGAGTCCCAGAACCGAGGCTACAAGTTCGGCCAGGAGGAGGAGACCTACAACATCGTGGCCGCCCACGGCTACTTCGGGCGCCTCATCTTCCAGTACGCCTCCTTCAACAACAGCCGCAGCCTGCACTTCTTCCTGGCGGCCTGGCCGGTGATCGGCATCTGGTTCGCCGCCCTGGCGGTGGTGAGCTTCTCGTTCAACCTCAACGGGCTGAACTTCAACCACTCGGTCCTGGATCACCAGGGCCGTGTGGTCGACACCTGGGCCGACATCCTCAACCGCGGCGGCCTGGGCATCGAGGCGATGCACGAGCGCAACGTGCACAACTTTCCCCTCGATCTGGCCGCCACCGCCAGCACCCCCGTGGCCCTCACGGCACCGTCGATCGGTTAGTGGGGCTTTGAACCCCGTCCAGCCATCGAGGCCCTGAGCGCCTGCCGGGCCCGGAGACATCCGGGCCCTTTTGCCATTCCCGCCGGTCCGTCCGTCCCACCCCTTGACTCCGGAGCCACCGACCCATGGCCCAGATCCTGTTTCCCAGCCTGCGGCGCCTGGCGCTGACGGCCCTCGCCTCAGTCGTGATGGTGCTGCTCGGCGCCCTGCTGCTCACCGTCGCCCCACCGGCGGCCCTGGCCGGTGCACCGGTGGATCCGGCCGCCCTGGCCAAGGCCGTGGTGGCCATGGAGGATCTCGATCGGATGCGCATCGCCCTGGCCTCCACCCTGGAGGGCCGCAGCGAGGAACCCACCCTGCAGACCATGAAGGAGGTCTGCAAGCCGGTGGGGATGAAGGCCGCCGCGATCGGCCAGGAGAACGGCTGGCAGGTGCGCCAGGTGGCGGCCAAGTTCCGCAACCCCGACCACGCCCCCACCAGTGCCCAGGAGCGGCAGGTGATCGACCTGTTCCACCGCCAGCCGGCGATCACCGGCCTGTGGCAACCGGCCACGGCCGAGCAGGGCACGGGCGTGACCTACTACCGCCGAATCAACGTGGAGCCCAGCTGTCTGGCCTGCCACGGCACCAAGGCCAGCCGGCCCGCCTTCGTGACGGAGAACTACCCCGCCGACCGGGCCTTCGATTTCCAGACGGGGGACCTGCGGGGGATGTACGCGGTGTTCATCCCCGAAGCGCCCCAGGCCCGTGAGACGCTGGGCGAAACCCCCGGCTGACGCCATGGCGCGCCCCCCCTACCAACCCTCCCTGCTGCGGCTGACCCATGGCCTCACGGCGGTGCTGGTGCTGGCCGCCTGGCTGAGCGGGCTGTTCGTCTACAGCCGCTACGACGGCCGCTGGGGGCGGCTGCCCTTCACCCCGCCCGGCAGCTGGATCGACCTGCACGGCCAGGCGGGCTTCCTGCTGCTGCCCCTGGGCCTGGTCTTCGCCGCCTACGCCCTCACCCTGGGCCGGGCGCGCCTGAAGCGCGTCACCAACAGCATGGCCCTGGGGGCCCTGGTGCTGGCGGTGGCCACCGGCAAGCTGATGCAGGAGGACTGGCTGCGGGACGGCCAGCTGCACCACCTGGCCTACAGCCTGCACCTGGTGGCCTGGCTGCTGATGGGCCTGGCCGTGGTGCTGCACGTGGGCGACAGCCTGCGGCTGGGGGGCACGCCGCTGCTGGCCTCCATGGCCAGCACGAGCCTGCGCCAAGGCGACCGACCAGGGGACTGGCCCGGCCAGGTGCGGCGGTTCCTCCAACGAGGGCGGTGATCAGGCGGCGATGCGGCGACGCAGGTCGTCGGCCATGGCGCGGCCGGCCGCGTCGGCGGTGACGATCTCGATCTGATCGGCGCCGGCGGCCCCGAGGCCCAGCTCGACCGCCCGGCGGATCTGCTCCAGCTGCCACAGCGGCCCGCGGGCCACGGCGTCGGTGGTGCCGAGCGACCGCAGCAGGGCCACGGCCACCACGTCCACCGCCACCCGGTCGCTGCCCGCCAGGATCACCCCCGGCCGGACCTTGCGGCCCGCTTCCGGCCCACCGTCGACGAAGGCCTCCACCCCGTCGAGCAGCACCAGGGCGGGGCTGTAGGCCTGGTTGATCTCGGCGATCATCAGCCGCTGGTGGGGTGAGCTGTGCAGATCGCCCATGTAGTTGTGGGGGTCGCCGGGCACGACCTTGGCCACCAGTCCCACCGAGTTCTTCAGCGAGAGGGTGAAGTCCCCCCCGAAGCGATGGGTCTTGAGGCAGCAGGTGTTGACCACCGCGCCGGCCTCCAGGGCCGGCCGGGCGAAGGCGAAGCCCTTGGGCCAGTGGGTGCCCTCGGCGGCCACGCGCTGCCAGCCGTCGCGGTCGAGTTCGTCGAGCACCAGGGCCTGCAGGCCGAGGCGATCAGCCAGCGCGAACACCCCCTTGGCCTCCATCGCCCGGCGGGTGTCGGCCATGCCGGAGCGATCGCCCACGGTGATGGCGCCGGCGCCGGCATTGCGCAGTTCGGCCACCAGCGCCTCCAGCAGCGGCGTGTCGGTGGCGGCCGGAGCCGGATCAGCGGTGTTGTAGTTGGGCTTGAGGAACACCGAGCGGTCCTTCAGGCCGGTGGGTTGCAGCAGGTCGATCGCCGCGCGGGTGCCGGCCACCCGGTCGTCGCTGCGGATCAGCGCCACCCGGCTGACGCCGGCGGGGGAGGCGCCGGAGGTGGGGGCGGCCG
>NZ_JAGQBM010000071.1:0-16574 GCF_024345635.1 Cyanobium sp. Lug-B | reverse complement strand
CGGGCCGGTGCGGCGCCTGCCGTTCCTGGGTGCCTGGCCCGCCTGGCAGCGGGCCCTGGCCGCCGAGCTGGCGGCGCTGCCGGCGCCGGTTCAGCCGGCCGGAGCCCCTGCCCAGCCAGCACCCTGGCTGCTGCATCACCCGCTGGAGGGTCCGCTGGGGGTGGCTTTCCTGGCCCACCTGGAGGCGGCCACCGGTGCCCGCTGCCACGCCACTCCATACAGTGCCCCCAATTCCGAGGACGCTCCGCTGTCCCTGCCTCGTCCCGCCCTGCCCCTGGCCCTGGCGGCCAACCGGCTCACCGACGCCCTGCCACCATCGCTGGGCCTGCCGCTGCTGCAGCGGCCCCGGTTCCGGGCCGTGGTGCTGGAGGCCCTGATGGCACTGCCATGACGGAGCCATGACCGACGAGACCCCGGCCCCCCCCATCGAGGACGGCCCCGGGACCGTGTACCTGGTGGGGGCGGGCCCGGGGGATCCGGACCTGCTCACCCTGCGGGCCCACCGGCTGCTGCAGCAGTGCGATGCCCTCGTCTACGACTCCCTGGTGCCCACCGCCCTGCTGGATCTGGTGCCCCAGGGCTGTGAGCGGCACTTCGTGGGCAAGCGCCGCGGCCACCATTCGGTGCCCCAGCCCAGCACCAACGCCGTGCTGCGGGAGCTGGCCGGGCGCCGGCGGCTGATCGTGCGCCTCAAGGGCGGCGATCCGTTCCTGTTCGGCCGCGGTGGGGAGGAGGCGGCCCACCTGGCGGCCCACGGAATCCCGGTGCAGGTGGTGCCGGGGGTCACGGCCGGCATCGCCGCCCCCGCCTATGCCGGCATTCCCGTCACCCACCGCCGGGCCGGATCGAGCGTCACCTTCGTGACCGGCCATGAGGAGATCGACAAGCGCCGCCCCGGCGTCGACTGGCGCGGCCTGGCCCGCAGCAGCGACGGGCTGGTGATCTACATGGGCCTGCACAACCTGCGCCACATCGTCGCGGAGCTGGTGGCGGGCGGACTGGCCCCCACCACCCCCGCCGCCGTGATCCAGCAGGGCACCGTGCGGGGCCAGCGCCAGCTGGTGGCCACCCTGGAGGTGCTGGCCGACCGGGTGGAGGCCGAGGCCTTCGCCTCCCCCTCGATCGTCGTCGTCGGCGCGGTGGTCCAGGAGCGGGTGCCGTCCTGCGCCCCGTCGCCCGCCGATGTGGCGATGCCGATACCCTTCTGACGCTGACTGTGCCGCTGATGGCCACCCCCCTGCCCCGGCGTGCAGCGGTCGCGGCCCTGCTGGCCGGACCCCTGCTCGTCGGTGCCCTGGTGGCCGCGGCGGGCGGCCGCCAGGACGAGGCCAGGGCCGCGGCACCGCCGCTCCTGGTGAGTGCGGCGGCCAGCCTTTCGGGGCCGCTGCAGGCCCTGGCCGTTCCCTTCGCCAGGGGCCAGGGGGCGGCGCCGCCCCAGTTCAACTTCGGCGCCTCCGGGCTGTTGCAACAGCAGATCCAGCAGGGGGCGCCGGCGGACGTGTTCCTCTCCGCCGGCGTCCGGCCGATGGACAGCCTGGAGCGGGCGGGCCTGCTGCTGGCCGGCAGCCGGCGGGATGTGCTCGGCAACCGGCTGGTGCTGGTCGTGCCGGCCCGATCGCCACGGCGCCCTCTGGACATCGCGGGACTGGCGGGCCCCAGGGTGCGGCGCATTGCCATCGGTGACGGCACCGTGCCGGCCGGCGACTACGCCCGCCAGGTGCTGGCCCACTACGGACTCACGGCGGCCGTGGCCCGGAAGCTGGTGCCCCTGGGATCGGTGCGGGCCGTGGCCCGGGCGGTGGCAGAGGGCAACGTGGACGCCGGCTTCGTCTACCGCAGTGATGCGGTGCAGCTGGGGGGGCTGCGGGTGGTGGCCACCGCCCCGCTCGCCAGCCATGCCCCGATCCGCTATAGCGGCGCGGTGCTGCGCAGCAGCCGCCAGCCCCAGCTGGCCCGCGCCTACCTGCGATCCCTGGGTAGCCCCGCCGCCGGGGCCCTGTTCCGTCGCGAGGGCTTCGAGGTCCTGCCCGGTCGGGCCCCCTGATGGAGGCCGACCCCGGCCTGTCGCCCCTGGTGCTGTCGCTGCGCAGCGCCACCCTGGCGGTGCTGCTGGTGGCTCCGGCCGGATTCCTCGCCGCCGACCGGGTGCGGCGCTGGCGGGGTGTGCGGCGCGCGTCGGCCGACCTGCTGCTGCTCTCGCCCCTGGTGCTGCCGCCCACGGTGCTGGGGTTCGTGCTGCTGCAGCTGCTGGGCCGCTACGGCCCCCTTGGGGAGCCCCTGGCGCGGCTGGGCCTGGAGCTGGTGTTCAGCTGGCCCGCCACGGTGCTGAGCGCGGCGGTGGTGGCCTTCCCCCTGATGTATCGCACCCTGCTGGCGTCGCTGGAGCAGCTGGATCCCGGCCTGGAGGGGGTGGCTCGCAGCCTCGGAGCGGGGCCCTGGCGGGTGTGGCGGCGGATCACCCTGCCCCTGGTGCTGCCGGGGTTGGGGGCAGGCCTGAGCCTGAGCTACGCCCGGGCCCTGGGGGAGTTCGGCACCACCCTGATGCTGGCGGGCAACATCCCGGGCCGCACCCAGACCCTGCCCCTGGCGATCTACGCGGCCGTCGATGCCGGCGACCTGGCCCGGGCCTGGGCGTGGACCGGCCAGGTGCTGCTGCTCAACGGGCTCTGCCTGGGGCTGGTCCAGCTGTTCCTGAGCCGCTCCCGCCGCTCCCGCCGGCCCGGCACCGTGGCCGCGGCGTCCCCCACGGCCCTGCCCCAGCCGCCTCTGCTCAGCCCTCCGTCGTCCCCGAGGCCTCCGGTGTCCCCGCTGGCGCCCGGCCGCCCCTTCGCTCTCTCCTTCGCGCTGCAGCAGCGCCACGCTGACTTCCGCTTCGAGCTGGCCCTCGACACCTCCTGCCGTCGGCTGGCGATCCTGGGGCCGTCCGGCGCGGGCAAGAGCCTGCTGCTGCGCCTGCTGGCCGGGCTGGAGCGCCCCCGGACCGGCCGGATCGAACTCAACGGCCGGGTGCTGTTCGATGCGGAGCGGGGGCTCGATCTGCCGCCGGAGCGGCGCCGCATCGCCGTGATGCTCCAGAACGATTCCCTTTTCCCCCACCTGACCGTGGCCGCCAACGTGGGCTTCGGCCTGGCCCACCTGCCGCTGGCCGAACGCCACGCCCGGGTGGCCGCCCAGCTGGCGGCGGTGGGGCTGCAGGAGCAGGCGCGGCTGTTCCCCGCCCAGCTCTCGGGCGGCCAGCAGCAACGCACGGCCCTGGCCCGGGCCCTGGTGACCGATCCGGACCTGCTGCTGCTGGATGAGCCCCTCTCCTCCCAGGACACCCACCGTCGCCGGCACCTGCAACAGCTGATGGAGGACCTGACGGCCCGCTCCGGGGTGCCCACCCTGCTGGTGACCCACGACATGGAGGAGGCCTACCGCCTCGGTGAGGAGCTGCTGGTGATCGACCGGGGGGTGCTGCTGCGCCACGGCCCCCGCGCGGAGGTGTTCGAGCGGCCCGGGGCCGTGACGGTGGCGCGGCTCACGGGCTGCCGGAACATCGCGGCGGTGCGGCGTCTCGGGCCCACCCGGCTGCGGGCCCCGACCTGGGGCCTGGACCTGGAACTGCCGGAGCCCCTGGAGACGGCCGTCAGCCACGTGGGGCTGCGGGCCCACCAGCTGGAGCTCGCCGCCGCCCCCGTGCCCGGGGCCGCCCACCACTGGCCCTGCCGGGTGGTGGGGGTGAGCGAGGGGCCGCGGCACGTCACCGTCTCGGTGGTGCCGCTGGCCAGCCCCGCGGGGGCGGATCTCCCGGGGGGCGGGCCGATCGAACCGATCCTGGTGGAGCTGTCCCGTCGGGCCTGGGAGGCCCTGGGACCGGCCGCCGCTGCTGGCCCCCTGGTGCTCTGCCTGCCCGCGGGCGGGCTGCTGCCGCTGCGATGAGCGCCATGCTGTGTGCACCATCCCGACGCCTCCGACCCGGCATGAGCCAGCCCGGCCTTTCCCACCTCAACGCCGCCGGCCAGGTGCACATGGTGGAGGTGGGCGACCGCCCCGCCAGCGACCGCCGCGCCGTGGCCGAGGGCTGCATCACCATGGCGCCCGAGGTGCTGGCCCTGGTGCTGGAGGGCCGGGCGGCCAAGGGGGATGTGCTGGCGGTGGCCCGGGTGGCGGCGATCCAGGGCGCCAAGCGCACCTGGGAGCTGATCCCCCTGTGCCATCCCATCGCCCTCACCGGGCTGGAGGTGCGGATCGAGCCGATGGCCGACGGCCGCGGGCTGCGGCTGGAGGCCAGCGCCCGCACCACAGGCGCCACGGGCGTGGAGATGGAGGCGCTGACGGCGGTGCAGGTGGGCCTGCTCACCCTCTACGACATGGTCAAGTCGGCCGATCCGGCCATGACCATCGGCCCGGTGCGGCTGCTGCGCAAGGGGGGGGGGCGCCGGGGCCCCTGGGAGCACCCCGCCGTGCGGGGCCTGGCGGAGGCGAGCGATGGCTGAGCCGTTCCCCCGCGAGGGCCTGCCCGTGGAGGAGGCCCGGCGACGCGTGCTGGCGGCGATCACGCCGCTGGCGGGACGTGAGCGGCTGCCGCTGGCGCGCTGCCTGGGCCGGGTGAGTGCCGAACCGGTGCGGGCCCCCGAGGCCGTGCCGGGTTTCCGGGCTTCGATCATGGATGGCTACGCCATCGCCGACGCCGAGGCTCCCAGCCCTGGCCGCCGCTGGCGCCTGGTGGGCCGTTCCGCCCCCGGAGATCCCTACGGGGGGGTGCTGGCTGAGGGGGAGGCGATCCGGATCCTCACCGGCGCCCCCCTGCCGGAGGGGGCCCAGCGGGTGCTGCCCCAGGAGCTGGTGAGCCCCGAGAGCCCCGGCGCCGGCGGTGGGGCCGAGTGCCTGCGGATGACCGGAGAGGCGGGCCCCAACCCCTGGATCCGCGCCCCCGAGGAGGAGGCCGCCGCCGGCGACGAGCTGCTGCCGGCCGGGGTCCGCCTCGGGGCCGCCGCCCTGGGGCGCCTGGCCAGCTGCGGCGTGGCGGCGCTGGCGGTGAGCGTCCAGCCGCGGGTGGGGCTGCTGATCAGCGGCGATGAACTGGTGGCGGCCGGTGCGGCCCGGGGGCCGGGCCAGATCTGGGAGAGCAACGGCACCCTGCTGCGGGCCCTGCTGGAGCGGCTGGGCTACCCCGTCAGCGAGCAGCGGGTGGTGGCCGACGATCCCGCCGCCCTGCGCCAGGCGCTGCTGGAGCTGGCCGCCGGCTGCGACGTGGTGGTGAGCACCGGCGGCGTCTCGGCCGGCGACAGCGACTGGATCCGGCCCCTGCTGGCCGAGCTGGGGGAGGTGGGTTTCTGGAAGCTGTTCCTCAAGCCCGGCCGGCCCTTCGCCTTCGGCCGGCTGGGGCCGCGGCCCTTCTTCGGCCTGCCCGGCAACCCGGTGGCCGCGGCGGTCACGGCCCTGCAGCTGCTGTGGCCGGCCCTGCAGCAGCTGGAGGGGGGCGAGGTGGTGCCGCTGCCCCGGCTGAAGGTGCGCCTGGCCTCGCCCCTGAAGCGGGGCGCCGGCCGGCCCGAGCTGGCCCGGGCCCGCTTGGTGGTGGATGGGGACGGCGCCCTGCTGGCGCAGGTGGAGGGCAGCCAGGCCTCCTCCCGCATCGGCTCGCTGCAGGGGGCCGACCTGCTGCTGGAGATCCCCGCCGAGGCCGGATCCCTGGCGGCCGGCACGGAGCTGTGGGCCCAGCTGCTGCGGCTGCCGCTGCTCTGAGTCAGTCGCCGACGGCGTCCGGCGCTCCGGGGGCGGCGATCGGTGCCGGGATCGGGGCGGGGAGGCCGTCGATGCTGCGGCGGTTCTTGCGCTTCCAGTAGCGCTCCAGGCCGTCGTTGCCCTTGCGGCGCGCCCAGCTGTCGAGCTCGGTGCGGTCGCCCCCGTAGCTGTAGCGGGGCACCGCCATGCCGCAGGAGGTCTGGACCCGTTCGATGGCCAGGTCGAAGATCTGGCGGGCACCGGCCAGGGGCTCGAAGTGGCCGAACAGGGCCTCCCAGTCGGCCTCACCCCGCTGGGTGGTGCGGGCGGTGCCATAGAGCCGCAGGATCTGGGGCGGGCCCTCGAAGGCGCAGAACATCAGGGTCATGCGCGGGCACGCCTGAACGTGGGCGGCGGTCTCGTTGCCGCTGCCGGTGAGGTTGAGCCAGATGACGCGGCGCTCGTCGAGCACCCGCAGGGCATCGCGCCCCTTGGGGGACACGTTCACCGTGCTGTCGGCGGTGGCGGTGCCGACGAAGAAGAGCTTCTGGGCGCCGATGAAGGTGATCTGGTCGGCGGTGAGGGCGTCGCTGGACTGGCCCATGGAACGGGGTGCGAAGGGAAGGGGGCGTGGGGAGGTGGGGACGTCACAGCGGTGTGTTGCCGGCCACCCAGGTGCCGCGGCCGCCGCTCCACTCCCGTTTCCAGAAGGGGGCGTGGTGCTTGAGATCCTCCAGCAGCTCCTGGACGCAGCGCAGGGCGGGACCGCGGCGGTCGGCCCGGACAGCCACCAGCACGATGGCCTCCCCCGGCCGCACCCGCCCCACCCGGTGCGCCACCAGCACCGCGTCCGCCCCGTGGCGCGCCGCGCAGGCCTCGGCGAGGAGGACCAGCTGGGCCTCGGTCATGCCCGGGTAGTGCTCGAGTTCCAGGGCCTCGAGGGGATCGCCGGTGGCGGTGGTGGGGCGCACGCGGCCGATGAAGTGGCTTTCGGCGGCTGCGTCCGTGGCGCCGGGCCCATCGGCCGCCAGGCTCCGCTGCCAGGCGGCCAGGCGCTCCAGCGGCTGGAAGGGGGTCTCCAGGAGCTGCACCACGATCGGGGGGGCCGGGCGCAAGGGGCTGGTGGTGGCCATGGTTCAGCCTCCGGTGATCGGGGGCAGGAAGGCCACCTCGTCGCCCGGGGCGAGGGGGCTGCCCGGGGCGGAGAACGCCTGGTTGATGGCCACCCGCACCGTGGCCGGCAGCTCGGTGCTGTCCGCTCCGGGGCCGGTGCCCAGGGCCAGCTGCCGCCAGAGGTCCGCCGCGGTGGTGCACCGGGCGTCGGGGCGGGGGGCGAGGGGGATGAGCCGTTCGCCCCAGCCGGCCCGCTCGCGCAGGCCGGCGAACAGGCGCACGCGCACGCTGGGGACGCTCGGCTGGGTCATGGGGTCTGCCTGGGCTGGGCCATGGCCATGGTGGCGGCTCCGGTGGGCCTCAGGCGGAAAGACCGACCTGGCTGTGCAGGGACCGGCAGACCACCCGGTTGCGACCATGGCGCTTGGCTTCGTAGAGGCAGTCGTCGGCCAGCTGCAGCATCCGGTCGGCGTCGCACTCGGCCATCGACAGCGGATCCCAGGACGCGATGCCGATGCTGACGGTGAGGACGTTGCCCGTGGCAACGCCGGGATGGTAGATGCCCTTGTCCTGGATGGACTCGCGCAGCTTCTCGCACAGGCGCAGGGAGGCCGCGGCATCGGTCTTGGGCAGGATGATGGCGAATTCCTCGCCCCCCAGCCGGGCCACGAAGTCGCTTTTGCGACTCAGGCCGGTCCGGAGGGCATCGGCAATCTCCTTGAGGCATCGGTCGCCGTAGGCGTGGCCGAGAACATCATTGACCACCTTGAACTGATCGATGTCGATCAACGCCAGGGACAGGTTGACCTGGGCGGCTCTGGAGGCGGAGACATTCCCCTTGAGGAACGAATCGAAGCTTCGGCGATTGGCGAGCTGGGTGAGGGGATCCAGCATCGCCAGCCGCTTCGAGCGTTCACTCTCGAAGGCATAGAACAGCAGGCTCAGCAGGCTGCTCATCGCTTCGATGCGCTGCACCTCCTGGTCGCTGAAGACACTGCCTTCATGCAGGGCAATCGTGAGAACCGGTATGGAAACACCACGTGAGTCCAGCCGGATGCCGAGGTAATCGCTGCAGCCCACATCCTTGAGGGAGTCCAGAAAGGGGAAGCCGTTGTCCTTGGTGGTGAACAGCTGCTGCCGAAACAGCTTGCTTCTTGTGGCAATGAAATGCAGGGGGCTGCGCAGGTGCTCATCCTGCTCCAGGAAGTCCCGCTCCATGCGCAGGGTGCTGACAAGGCCCGGTCTGGAGCTGACCCAGACATACTGGCTGCAGTCGATGTCATCCTGATCGGGCAGAAAGGCCAGGGAAAAGCGGTAGATCTCCAGGCCCCAGGATTTCAGCTCATTGACAAACAGAAGCACGAACTCCTCGAAGCTGCGCAGTCTCGACCAGTTGTCGATGATGTAGCGCTCCAGCGGAATCTTCCTGTCGGAGGTCTGGTAGCCTTCGCCATGCCCGGAGTCACGCAGCCGCGACGTGGCACGGATCTGCTCCAGCGTCTGCTGCAGGGAATCGCGGTCTGCCCAGTTGGAGGATTGAATGAACGACTCCACGTCCTCCAGGGAAAGGGGAGGCGAGACGAGGAACCCCTGCAGGGCATCGGCGCCCAATCGGATGACGGCGGTCAGTTCGTTGTGGGTTTCGACGCCTTCGCAGACGACCGTTTTGCCCAGCGCATGGACTGTTTCGATGAAGGAGCCGACATAACGCTGCAGCCGGAAGGATCGGTCGATCCCCTTGATCAGATCGATGTCGAGCTTGATGGCGTCGTACCAGGCTTCACTGATGCGCCGATAGTTCGACAGTCCGGATCCGAAATCATCGATGAAGATTCTGAAGTTCAGCTCCCGCATCAGTCGCTCCGATGCCGTCGTCACGCCTTCCGAGCCCGCCAGGATGTCCGTTGCGGCCATCTCGGTGATTTCGATGCAGAAGATGGAGCTGTCGATGCTGTGCTGCTTGAACAGGCTGATCAGCTGATTGAGACGCTGATCGGTGGATACGGAATCGGAACTGACATTGACGGAGATATACTCAATGCGATGGCGAAGAAACTCCGATGCCTTGAGCTGCTGTTGCACGTCAGCGAGCCGGCTGACAACCAGCGCGTCGATCTTGTGGGTGATGCCGATGTCATGGGCCAGCTGAATCACATGTCCCGTGCCGAGCTTGCTCAGGGCCGGGGGCAGGAAGCGGATCAGCAGCTCGAGGCCGAAGTGGCCTGGATTGCTGAGCTGCAGAATCGGTTGGAAGCGCAGCTCAAGATCACTCGCCTTCAGGGACGTGAGTTGACTTCTGATTTCTCCTTTATCCTTGACCAGCAGATCATCACCGCTCTTCACCAGGCGGTACGAACGTCTGTCTTCGGCGGCCAGAATCTCCCCGAAAGCCTGCATCGTCAGCAGGGAGTCGGGCGGCTCAACCAGCGGGAACCGTTGCCCGGTGATGATCACATCATCCCAGGCCAGCACCGAATCGCTGGAAATCTGAATGGACCCGGAGACAATGCCGAGCAGACGGGCCAGGAGCGCCTCGCAGGCGCCATTGTCATCGATGGGGATGTTGCCGGAGGACCGGACGATCAGGGCAATCTTGTTCTTCGACACATGGTAGAAATTGAAGCCGGGGTGTACGGCCCATCCCTTGTCGATGGCACGACAGGCCTTCGTGAGGATCTTGTTGATCTCCACCTCACTGAGATAGCCGCGTTGCCGTTCGAGATAGCGAAAGTCGATGGTCACGAGGAAGCCATCCTCGCCGCGCTCGGCGTGCTTCCTGAGGGCCGAAGGCTCCAGATCCTTCACCAGGGCATAGTGGGTCAGGAAGGACGTGTGGCCTTCCCTGCGGAAGCTTCCGGTCGCCGGTTGATCCTTCCGGCGGTTATGGCTGGAACGCCAGGCGATCACCACGCTCAGCCCGATGCCCAGCAGCCCCAGGGCCAGGGCGAGGCTGCGGACGCGATCCGCCTGTGTCGGCAGGGCCGGTGCCAGGGTCAGCCCCACCGCCAGATCTCCGAAGCCGACCCGGTAGAGCGCACCGGCCGGCGCCCCCTTCGCCATCCCCTTCGCCTCCAGGGCGGTCCATGGGGCCAGCCGGATCTGCCTGTCGCCATCCTGATCGCGCTGGATCAGGCTGCTGCCGCTGACCCTGATCCATTCGGGGGCCCGGCGGCGACCGGGGGCCGTGCTGAGCAGCAGGCCATTTCCCTGCCCCGGTTCGCCCGCCATCACCAGATCCAGCCGGGAAAAGCGGCGGGGGCAGATCAGCAGTCTGCCCTTCAGGGAGGAGGATCCGGTCGCCATCACCGCCGCAACGGGGGGGGGCACCAGCTCCGCCGCGCTGACGGACTGCAGACCGGGGGGGGGCATGGCCGGCCCTTTGGCCTCCGCGCCGGCGGACCCCGGCGCCGATGGCGTGGCGAAAAAACGCTCGACGTCCTGCAGGGTGGTGCACAGCCGCCCGGCAATCCGATCATTCTGGCGGCGTAAGTCGTTGAAACTGCGCTGATCCAGCAGATGGGTGAAGATCAGGAGAGAGGTGCCCGAAAGAAGCGCTCCACTGATGATCATCAATGTGGTGCGTCGGCGCATGTTCCTCCCTCACCGGCCTCACCTTAGCCACAGCTGCCGTGTGGAGCCCCGGGCCGACGCCGCTTCCCTGCCCGGCGCAGCGGTTTGATGATGTGGCCCAGCGCCCGATTCCCTCGGCGCCTTCACCCTTGCTCAGGGAAAAACTCAGGCTTCCTTTCTGAGCCCTCGAAGGTGACGACGGCGACGTCGATCGGTTTGCCCACGCCCCTAACATTCACGGGCATGCATCCTTTCAGGCCGTGGGCGCCGCACGGATCACGAGTTCAGTGGTTTTGCGGGCGGTGACGCCAGCCGTTCTGTCGGTGGTTGTGTCAGACCATCCGTTCCTGATCTGCGGGCCTGTTTTCTCCTCAGCGTTGGATCTTCAGCGGTGATCCATACAGCTGTCGTCGGAGGAGGCGCCTGCGGGCTGGCCCTGGCCAGGGGGCTGTGGCAGCAGGGACGACCCGTGCGTGTCTACGAACGGGCCATGGCCTCCCATCTCCATGGCCATGGGTTTCTCCTGCTGGCCAATGGGCTCGCCGCCCTGCGGCGACTCGGCTGCGACCCGGACGGCACCCTGGGCCATCCGATCACATCGGTGAGGATTCTCTGCGCTTCCGGGCAGGTGCTGGTGGAGCACCCGCTCGAGGGGGCGGTGGCGATGCTGCGCCACGATCTGCTCAATGTGCTGCTGCACGGCGCCCCCGACGCGCTGGTCCAGTACAACCACCCGTTCGAGCGCTTCGACTGGGACCGGGAGCGGGCCCGGGCGGTGTGTTTCCAGAACGGCCGCTCCCAGCCCGCCGATGCCTTCGTCGCGGCCGATGGGGTGCGCTCCAGCTGCCGCCTGTCCCTGGGATGCGGGGCGATGACCAATCCCGGCCGGGTCAAGGAGATCGTGGCCCATGTGCGCCAGCCCCTGGTGGCCGCCGAACTGGGCCATCGCTTCCTCAAGGTGCTCGACCCCTCCGGAGGGCTGGCGGTCGGCCTGGTGCCCCTGGGGGATGACCGGCTGGTCTGGTTCGTTCAGTTCGACAGCCAGCGTTTCACAGCTCCCCAGCCCTCCGAGGTGGGGGCCTTCCTCCAGGACCACTTCCGGGGGTTCCCCGTTATGGTGCGCCACGTGCTGGGCGCCACCGATCCGGCCCGCGCCCATGTGTGGCACACCGTGGACGAGGACCCGGCCACCCGCTGGAGCAAGGGCAACGTGGCACTGGCGGGGGACGCGGCCCACCCGCTGCTGCCGTTCACCAGCCAGGGGGTCAACACGGCCCTGGAGGATGCGGTGCTCCTCAGCGACCTGCTGGTCGGCTGCCGCGACCCCGACGAGCTTCCTGAGCTGTTCTGCGCCTACGAACGCCAGCGGCGGCCGGCGCTGCTGGGCTGTGTGGAGGCTGGTCGCCAGATGGCACGGGACTTCGTCCAGCCGTCGCCCACCCGGCTCCAGCTGCCGCTGATGGCATGAGCGATCGCTTCACTGACAGCTTCCGTGACGGCGCGGTGCCGCTCGAGCTGCTGCGCCAGCGGGCCCACAACCTGCGCTGGGCCGAACAGCCCCCCGGGGTGATCCCGCTCACCGCCGCCGATCCCGATTTCCCGGCGGCGCCGGTCATCCGCGACGCCATCGCCGACTACGCCCGCTCCGGGGTGTTCAGCTACGGCCCCGCCGGCGGGCTGCCCTCCTTCCGGCAGGCGGTGGCGGGCTACCTGCGGCAGCGGGGGGCGTCCGTGCCCCCCGAAGCGGTGGTGGCGGTGAACAGTGCCGCCGCCGGTCTGGCCCTGCTGACGCGCCACTGGCTCTCGCCCGGCGACGAGGCGATCGTCTGGGATCCGGTCGACTTCCTGTTCGCCCACACCGTACGGAGCGCCGGCGGGGTGCCGGTGCTGTGGCGCATCGATCCCCAAGCCCCCCTGGATCTGGCGGCCCTGGAGGCCCTGGTGACCCCCCGCACCCGGCTGCTGTGCCTCTGCAATCCCCACAACCCCCTGGGCCGCTGCTTCCGCCGCGACGAACTGGAGGCCGTGGGTCGCTTCTGCCTGGAGCGGGGCCTGCGGGTGCTGAGCGACGAGGTGTGGAGCGATGTGGTCTACCCGCCGGCCACCTTCACCAGCTGGCTGGCCCTGGAACCGGAACTGGCCGGCCTCGGGGCGGTGGTGCATGGCTTCTCCAAGTCCTTCGGTCTGGCCGGCCTGCGGGTGGGCTACGTGGCGATGGCGGATCCGGAGGCGGCCGCCCGGCTGCTGGCCGCCAGCGAGCTGCCCTCCACCGTCGATGGCGTCGCCACCCTCAGCCAGGTGGCGGCCACGGCGGCCTACAGCCCCGACGGCCTGGCCTGGCTGGAGGCCTTCCTGCGCCACCTCCAGGCCCGCCGCGACCAGGCCGTCAGCCGGCTGGCGGCGATCCCCGGCCTGCGGGTGCGGCCCCCCGCGGCCACCTTCGTGCTGTTTGTCGGCCTGCCGCCGCTCCAGGAGAGCGTCGAGGCGCTGGTGGAGCGGCTGCGGCGGGACCACGGGGTCGCGGTGGTGCCGGGGAGTCCCCGCTGGTTCGGCCCCGGGGCGGCGGGCCACCTGCGGCTGAGCTTCGCCACCTCCGAGGCCCTGCTGGCCGAGGCCCTCGAGCGCCTGGCGGCCGGACTGACCTCGGGGCCCTAGCCAGCTGGGAGCTGCTCAGGGCAGCAGCCGCACCGGGTCCCCCACCGCCATCGGGCCGGGGGTGACCACGCTGAGGCGGATGCCGGCCACGACGCCGTTGTGGCGGGCGGTGGCCCGCAGGATCTCCAGGTTCTCCTCCAGGGCGCCCTGGGCCAGGGTGGTGACGACGCAGCGGGGGCAGCCACCGTCGACCCGCAGCACCAGCTGCTCGCCGATCTGCAGGCAGGCGCCGCTCCAGGCCTCCTCCACGAAGCCGGAGGCCTCGGGCGGCGTGGCGATCAGCAGGTTGGGGCGGAAGCGCTCGACGGCGAAATCCAGCTCGGGCTCGAGCTGCCGCAGCCGCTCCAGGGTGGCGGTGGTGATGGCGTGGATGGGGCAGGCGTCGAAGAAGGTGCCTTCGGGCAGCTCCAGGGCGTTGGTCACGTTCTGGAAGGCGCGCCCCTCCACCGGCGGCCAGTACTGGTCGAGGCTGGCGCCCTCCGGCGGGGTGTCCATCAGGCTCACCCGGCGGCCGAAGCGCTCACTGAAGACGGCGCCCACGTCGTCCTCGGCGCTGCAGAGCCCGGCGCTGCCGTCGTCCTCACGGGGGCTGATCAGCACCGGTGGCAGGGGCGCCGCCTCCGCGGGCTCCTCCCGGAAGCGGGCCCGGTAGCCGAGCAGGCCCTGCCAGAGCCGCGGGTTCTTGGCGCTGGCCACCCGGCCGCTGGCGTGGTCCCAGAGGGCATAGGCCCGGTCGCCCCGGATGCCGCGGGGATCCACCGCCAGCTGGCTGGGGGAGTCCCCGAGCATCGATTTCACCGGGTAGCGCCAGAGCGTCTGCACCGTTCCCACCAGATCCTGCACGCCTGTCGCCTGTCGTTGCCGGCGCACTCTGGGGGCGGAGGCGCGACAACGCCGGTAGCAGCACCTACCGTCCGCAGAGCGCACGCCGGGATCCGCTCGCCAGGGCCATGAAGGCGTTCATCCACCTGAGATCCGCCCGGTTCCCCGAGCTGCCCGGCGAGGCCGGGGAGATGGTGAATCCGGGCACGGTCGGCAAGGCCCTGGCGCTCCACCTGCAGCAGCGGCTCAAGGCCATGGGCCGACGGGCTCCCTTCCTCTGCTGCGAGGACTGGGGCTGGTGGGTGGAGCTGGCCGATGCCCCGTTTCGCTTCGGCGTCTGCATCTACAGCCTGCCGCCAGAGGCGGAAGCGGACGCCGATGCGGACGCGGCGACGGAGGGGGTGGGGATGGCGTTCTGCTGCACCGACGGGGCCGTCGCCGAGCGGATCTGGGACTGGCGCCGCTTCCGCTTCATCGACACGGCCCCCTGGGCCGAGGCCCTGCACGGGGAACTGCTGGCGATCCTCGGCGACGACCCGGAGGTGGAGCTGCTGGGCTGCGGACCCAGCTTCCCTGGAACAGGCGCCTGAGGGGCCCCTGGGCTGGCGGGCTCCGTCAGGGGCTCCAGAAGCCGCGCGCGTTGAGCCACAGCCCCAGCACCAGGAGCGGCAGCAGGAATCCCGCCAGGATCTGCAGCCGCGGCCGCAGGCCGGTGGCCTCCGGGGCGGCCCCGGCGACGTCCTGCCGGGGGGGCGTCCCTCTGCCGTGGCCGGGCGTGCGTCGGCGTGATCGCGAAGCCATGGAGGCGAGGGGAAGGGGCCTCAATTCTTCACCAGCACCTGCTCCAGCGACAGATGATCACGGATGTCACGGGGCAGGTGGGTCCAGTGGCGGGCGATCAGCTCGGCCAGCTGCTGGCCGTTGACGAGGCTGATCCTGGCGAAGCCCTCCTCACCGGCCGCCGTGGTCGCCGCCGGCTGGAAATCGGCGGTGGTGATGAAGATCCCATGGCCGCCGAAAGGAATGAACTGGCGCAGTTCCCGCACCGCATCGGCGCCGATCCGGGCGCCGAGGTTGCCGCGGTGGAAACGGGCGTGGATGCGGATGCGGGCCGGCAGCGACAGGCTGATGTCGCCGCAGGCATCGAACACGTCGCGCAGCACCCCGTGGTGCTCGGTCCGCTCCCAGTCCTGGAAGCCGAGGGCATCCAGCAGATGGACCACCAGCCGCTCGAATTCGCCGGGATCCAGCTGCAGGAGCTGCTCGAGCACGCTGCGGTGGGACTCCTCCTTCCTGGTCGTCGACCGGGCCGGGGTCGTTGTCTCCTGACGGCCGATGGCGCGGATGAATTCGGCCTGGTGCTCCACCAGGAACACCGTCAGCAGGGAACGCATCCGGGTGTGGGACGGGACGGTGAGCAGGGTGCGGATGGAATTGCGGAACGGCGCCGAGAAGTGGTCGAGCCGGAGCGGTTCGGGTGACCAGGTGACGGGACGCCGATGGCGCAGGGGACAGCCGTCGTCGCCGGTGGGGTCGTAGTAGGCGCGGCCCTCATCGACGACTCCGAAGCGCAGCAGGTCGGCTTCCGCTGCCGGAATGATCACGTGGTCGCCGGGACGGATCTCGAACAGGAAGCGGTGGATCTCGTTGACGTAGTTGGAGAGCAGGATCGCGCTCTGGATGTCCGGGAAGTAGCGGCGCACCACCGAGAAGAGCTGCTCCCGGTTCCGGACCGGACCGAGGTCCTCGGTGATCTCCCGCCAGCCGATGCCGACGAAACCGCCGCTGAGGAAGTTGTCCGCGTAGATGCCGCCGCCCGCCCGAACGCACCAGACGTTGGTCATCGAAGGGACGCGGGTCGGGGGGGCAGGCCTGCGGGCGCCATGGAGGGGGTGACGGCGCTTACAGCTTCCGAATGGAAGATCCCTGAGATTGTCGCGAATCTTGCCGGGAAGCGCATCCTCATCAACCCTGAGACGCAGGAGAACGGTCTGATACCTCCAAGCTTAAGCCATCATTCACCATTCTTTAGTTCTTCGGGTCGAGCCTTGGCTCGAGGCGGCGCACGGCCCGCTCCAGGGACGGGGCCAGGCCGCGCCGCTGCTGCAGCCTCGGGCTCCAGATCCGGCCGCTGCGCAGCTCCTCCAGCCCGGCCAGCGCCATGTCCTGGCCTTCGTTCAGCTGCAGCGCCGTCAGCGGCACGGTGAGGGGTCCGCGGAAGTAGTAGGCACTGAGCTGGTCGTCGTGGTGCTCGAACCAGAGCGGCAGCGCGGGCGCCCCCCAGCCGATCTCCTCGCGCAGCTCCCGCAGGATCGCCTGCTCCGGCCGCTCGCCGGGGTCGAGGTGGCCGCCGAACAGGCCCCAGCAGCCCGGATGGACGATCCCCTCGATGTCGTCCCGCAGCTGCAGCAGCCAGCGCCCCTCGCGCTCCAGCATCGCCAGCGCCACCGCAAAGGTCATGGGTGGGGGCGGTCCATGGGGCGGTGCGGCCGGTCGTGGGGATTCTGGCGGGGGCGGGGTGGCGTGATGGACACCTGGTGTCCTCCGTTCCCGCCTACTTTTCCCCGGACATTCCTCCAGCCCGTGAACACCGCCGATCTCCTCTTCCTCCTGCTGCGGGCCGCCACGGCGGTGCTGTGCGGGGTGGCGGCGCGGGAGGCCTGGGAGCGCGCCCGCCTGCCGGGGCAGCCGCGGCAGCGGCGCTGGCG